>JAIRTY010000520.1 GCA_031254715.1 Nocardiopsaceae bacterium
CGCGTTCCTGGCCAGCGGTCCCCAGCGGCCGGCGGACCGCAGCGTGCTCACCGGCACCGCTACGCTGCCGGCCAGGCTCCGTCCGCCTGTCCGCCGCGCCTGGCCGGGCCGCTCGGCCAGGTCAGCGTGACCCGCCGGGCCCGCCAGGTCCGCCGGGCCGGGCAGGTCAGCCAGCCCGGCCAGGTCAGCCACTTGCCGGACGTAGCGGAACCAGATCGGGCCCGGCCGGCTGCCGGGCCGGAAACAGGCGATCGCGCTGGTCGCCGCCGCGTCAGCGAACGCCGGGACCGCCGGGTCGAGCAGGTGGACCGCGCGGCCGCCCAGCGGGCCCAGCAGCAGCCCGCGCACCAGGCTGCCGTAGTTCACGTCCAGCCACTCAGCCGCGGTCACCAGCACCCCGGCGTCCCCGGGCCGGGCGAGCCCGGCGGTGGCGAGGAAGAAGTGCGCGTGCAGCCCCGCCAGCGCACTGGCGGCCAGGCCCTGCCGGGCGGCGGCGGACCGGTACCACTGCTTCCACGGGGCCGGGATCTGGTGATGGCGCACGTAGGGCGGGTTGCCGATGAACAGGGTGGGCCCTGGCGCCGGGGGCAGCCGCACCGACCGGTAGTCGGCCAGCAGCACCGTGGCCCGTCCGGCCAGGCCGGCGGCGGCCAGGCTGGCCCGGGCGATCAGCGCCGCCAGCGGGTCGGTCTCCACCCCGGTCAGCGAGGCCGCGGGCCAGCAGCGGCCGGCCGCGACCAGGAACCGGGCCGAGCCCGCGCCCGGCTCGACCACCCGGGCGGGCCCGGCGCTGCCCAGCTCGGCGGCGGCCCATCCGATCATGGCGTCCCGCACCGGCGCCGGGGTGAAGGTCTGGCCGGACGCCCGCCGCCGGGCCCGGGTGCGCAGCAGGCAGAACGCGTCTCCCAGCGGGTCCTCACCGGCCCGGATCCGCGCGGTGATCTCCGCGGCGGCAGCGGCCGGCCAGGGCCGCCGGCCGGCCGCGCCGGCTGCCAGCCGCTGCTCGGCACCTGACCAGCCAGCCACCTCGGCCGCCCCGAGCTGCAGCGCCAGCCAGGCAAGATCCCGTTCGCTGCCGATGCCGGCCCCGGTTCCGGTCGTCACGGTCGCAGTCGCGGTCACGGGCTCATTCTGGCCCGCGCCGGCCTGGCGGCACCCCAGCTCAGACCCGATACTCAGGAATCGTTCAGCATAGACGTGTAGAAGGTAAATAACTGGCAAGCAAGCCGGAACGGGAAGCCCGGAATCAGGCCAGCGGCCGTGAGCCCGACGGGGGTTGCGTGCGTCTATAAGGTATAGACCAGCGATGAGCGGAGCGATGAGATGGCGGAGCAGGAGCAGGGCCGGGACGAGCGGTTCGAGCGGGACGTGCTGCCCTTCCTCGGGCAGCTGTACCCGGCTGCGCTCCGGATGACGCGCAACCCCACCGACACTGAGGACCTGGTCCAGGAGACCTCGGCGAAGGCCTACGCCGCCTTTCACCAGTTCCGGCCGGGCACGAACCTGAAGGCCTGGCTGAACCGCATCCTGGCGAACACGTTCATCAACGGCTACCGCAAGCGGCGCCGGGAGCCGCGCCAGGCCGCTGGCGGCGATCTGCAGGACTGGCAGCTTTCCGGTGACCCGCTGGCCGGCCAGAGCCGGTCGGCCGAGGCGGAGGCGCTGGACCGGCTGACCGACTCGGAGATCCTGCGGGCCCTGCGCGACCTGCCGGAGGAGTTCCGGGTCGCGGTCTACCTGGCCGATATCGAGGGCTACGCCTACAAGGAGATCGCCGAGATCATGGGCACCCCGATCGGCACCGTGATGTCGCGGCTGCACCGGGGCCGCGGCCGGCTCCGCGACAAGCTGGCCGCCTACCGCCCCGGCCGGGGCTTCGCGCCACTCGTCCCCTGACCGCGGCGGGCACCTGAGCCGTCCCGATCACGTGACCGGCGAAGGATTTCCCGCAGCTGCGGCGGAAAAGTCTTCGCCGATCATGGGCAGCCGCGGCCTCAGGTGCCCAGCAGCCGGTCGCACACCCGGGCGCCGGCCTTCCCGTCGTCCAGCGGGCAGTACTTGGCGGCGAACGCCCGGTAGGAATCCGCGTACCGCGCCCCGAGCGAGTCGGTTTCGGTGACCGCCGCCAGCACCTCGTCGGATGTGGTCAGCAGCGGGCCCGGCGCCTCGGCCTCGAGGTCGAAGTAGAACCCGCGCAACTGGTCCCGGTAGGCGGCCAGGTCGTAGGTGAAGAACAGCATCGGCCGCCCGGTCACCGCGAAGTCGAACATCGCCGATGAGTAGTCGGTGATCAGCACGTCGCTGATGAGGAACAGCTCGGAGATGTCCGGGTAGGCCGTGACGTTGAGGACGAACCCGGGCCGCGAGCTGGCGGGAACGTCGCTGGCCATGTGATGGTGCCCGCGGACCAGGACCACGTAGTCGCTGCCCAGCACCTGCCACGCCCGTTCCAGGTCAAGCCGCAGGTCGAAGCGGTACTTGCCGGACGCGTAGAACTGATTGTCGCGCCAGGTCGGCGCGTACAGCACCACCCGCTTGCCGTCCGGGATGCCGAGCCGCCGCCGTATCTGGCCGGCCACCGGCTCGTCCCGCGCCAGCACGTCATTGCGCGGATAGCCGTACTCGCAGATCTCGCCCTCGAACCGGAAGGCCCGCCGCAGGATCGGGGTGCTGAACGGGTTCTGCGACAGCAGCAGGTCCCATTTGGCGACGTCGCTGGCCAGGTGATCGAAGTAAGCGGTGCCGCTGGCGAACTGCGGGCGGTCGATGTCGAAGCCGATCCGCTTCAGCGGCGTGCCGTGCCAGGTCTGCAGGTAGACCTGGTCCTCCCGCTTGCGGAAGTACGACAGCATGTCGTCGTTCGAGATCACGTACCGGCACCGGGCGAGTGCCTCGAAGTACTCCTCGGTCCCGGTGAGCACCACCCGGGAGCCGGGCGGCGTGGCCGCCGAGTAGTCATTCACCGCCCAGATGTGCTCGCGGTCATCTCCGCGGCGGCGCAGTTCCTCGGCGATGCCGCGCGGGTTGTCGGTGCACTGCTTGCCCTTCCAGCTGACCAGCAGCACCGCGTCCCGCAGCGGCCGCCGCGACTGGATCGGGTAGACCGCCTTCCGCAGCACCCGCTGGTTGAAGCCGCCCTGCTCCGACAGCCGGAGCCGGGGCTCGGCGGTGATCAGCGGCGCGTCGTAGCCGGCGGTGGTGAAGGCATACAGCTTCGGCCCGACCGCGACCTTCTTATGGGAGATGTCGTCAAGCCGGGCGTGGTCATAACCGGCCGGCTGAGCGCCGGGGCTGCCGGGCCTGCGGGCCAGGATGTCCCACTGCCCGTCGTGCAGCGGCAGCGGCTCGCCGAACCTCGGCATGGCGCCGGGCCTGACCTCGGCCGAGAACCGGTCGCCGTCCCGCTGCAGCGGCACCGGGTGCTGGTCGCTGGCGTCGCGGCGGTCCAGCAGCAGTTCCAGGCCGTCCCCGGCCGGGCCCGGGTAGCTGCCGCGCAGCACCAGCGTGCCGTCGGGGGTCCAGGAGTGCTCGGCTATCACCGGCCGGGGCGTGCGCTCTGCCAGGGCGACGTTGCCGTACTGGGTCCGTTCGACCGCGATCTCCAGTTCCCCGGCTGGCAGCCTGGCCTCGCCGATCCCGCCCGGGAAGGTGACCGGGGACCGGCCCAGGCCCGCGGGCTTGAGGTACAGGTCCCAGGCGGCCCCGCCCCCCTCGCCGGCCAGCGGGAGGAGCCCGGCCTCGGCGGCCGGAGCGGGCAGCGCGGTCAGCGGGATGGTGCCGCGGACCCGGGCCGGACCGGCCGCCTGGTCACGGGTCACGGTGGCGGCGAACGCCTGCGTGGTCCGCCCGCCCTGCCGGGCCAGCACCAGTTCGGCGGAGCCGGGCGGGGGCGCATCCGCCGCCAGGTCGAGGGTGACGTCCAGGGTGACACCGTCGGCGGTCAGGTCGAAGCCCGCCAGCCGGGCCGGCGTCCGCAGCACCCCGACGTGCAGGTGCCGACCGACCCAGGTGGGGCGCACCTGCAGGCCGGGCATGGGCTCGAGCACGCCGGGACGGCCAGCGTCGCCCAGCGCAGGGCTGTGCACCCGGGACGGGCGCCACACGCCGTGCCCGCGCACCAGGATCAGGCAGTCCCAGTCCCCGGTCAGCCACCGGCCGGCGATCCGGAACCAGCGGGAGCTGATCTCGCACCGGAACCCGGCCCACGCGTAGTCGTACCGGTCCTGCCGGGACAGCCTGGTGGCCTGGGGGTGGCGGAACGAGGTGGCCAGCGACACGATCGGGGGCCGCAGCCGCCGCCGCGGCCGGAGAACGATGATCTTGTTCGTGTAGCGGCGCCGGGGGATGTCGATGGACCGGACGTACGCCATCCCGGCGATGACCAGGTTCCCGCGCTGCCAGGTAACGCTTTCGACCTGAACGAACGGGTCCAGCTCGCGCCAGTGCGGCCGGTAGACCCAGGCCGGTATCCGCAACTGCGGATCGGTGCGGAAAGGCAGGTCGGCGTGCAGCCGGCCGCGGGAGCGGACGACCGGGATGGTGGCCACCGGCTGTTCAAGCAGCCAGGTCAGGAGCCCGAGCAGCGGCTGGTCCAGCCGCCGCTGGGTCAGGTAGTAACCCAGCTTCTGGGTCGCCGGGAGGCTCCGCAGTACCCTGCGGTCGACCTGGTCCAGGTAGGAGTTAGTGAGGTCGAAGTACTCGCGCCGGTAGCCCTCGTCCACCCGGTACAGGTCGCGCACGTACAGCCAGAGGTCGTTCACCAGCGCCTTGCGCTGGTGCTGGCGCAGGGTCTTGCGGGGGGCGTGGGCGCGGAGGAAGTCGTCGATCTCCAGCAGGGCGGTGAGGCGGTCGCGCAGGTTCTGGATGTCGGCGCGGTTCTGGGTGATGGAGAACGCGCCCGCCGCCCGCTCGCGCCAGTAGTAGATGAAGTCCGGCACCACGTCCACGGCCCTGGCCAGGACGTGTGCCCTGGTCATGAGCCGCAGGTCCTCCCAGACCACGCCCTCCGGGTAGGTCAGCTGGTGGGCGTCCCAGAACGACCGGCGGAACAGCTTGTTCCAGACCGAGATGTCGTACAGCAGTTCCGGGCTCCGGGTGACGTGCGTGCCGATCTTCCTGCCCTTGATGGCCTTGGCGTGCAGCAGCGAGGGCCGGATGCCGTCGGTGGCGATCCGCTGCACGGCGCCGGACACGAAGTCCGAGCCGGAGCTCTCCAGCGTGTGCAGCAGCACCTCGTAGGCGTGCGGCGGCAGCATGTCGTCGCCGTCCACGAACGCGAGGTACTCGCCACGTGCCCGCTCGATGCCCCGGTTGCGGGCCCCGCCGGGCCCTCCCTGCGGGCTCTGGATCAGCGTGAACCGGGGGTCGGAGGCGGCCCAGCGGCGGGCGATCTCCGGGCCGTTGTCGGCCGACCCGTCGTCCACCATGATCACTTCGAGGTCGGTGAACGTCTGCCCGGCGATGGACCGCAGGCAGTTGTCGAGGTCATCGCCGTTGTTGAAGAACGGGACAACGACGCTGATGCGGGGTGAGCTCACCGGGCGGCTCCGGCCGCCCGGTCCCAGCCCAGGGCGACGGGGTCGTAGCCGCGCTCCACGTAGATCTGGTGCCAGATCGAGAAGACCAGCAGCACCCAGATCTGGCGCCAGGTCACCTCCGGGTCGCCGGCCCGGAACCGTTCCAGCAGCCGGAGCGCCGCCTGCCGGTTGATCCACCGGTCGGTCTGCGCCTGCCGCAGCAGCGCGTCGGCGTAGCCGTAGGCGTCGCCCTTGAGCCAGTGCCCGATCGGCACCGGGAACCCGAGCTTGGCCCGCTCGGCCGCCGCCCTGGGCAGCACCTCGCTCATCGCCGTCCGCAGCGCGGCCTTGGTGGTGCCCGCGCCGATCTTCTCGTCCCGGGCGAGCCGCGCCGCCACCGCCATCACTTCCCGGTCCAGGAACGGGACCCGCAGCTCCAGGCTGTGCGCCATCGTCATCCGGTCGGCCTTCACCAGGATGTCGCCCTGCAGCCAGGTGTTGATGTCGATGAGCTGCATGGTGGCCACGTCGTCCAGGCCCGCCTCGGCGGCCTGGTCGTACACAGGGTCGGTGACGTCGTAGGGCGTGGCCGGCCCGGATCCTGCCAGCTCGTCCACCAGGCCGTCCGGGCTGACGTGCGCGTTCCCGATGTACCGGTGCCGCAGCGGGGTGGAGGTGCGCTCGAGCAGGCCGCGGCCCCTGACCCCGGGCGGGATCAGCTCCGCCGCCCGCTTGATCGGCATGCGGCCCCAGCCGGGCAGCCGTTCGGCGGCCCGCACCATGCCGGGCTGGTGGTAGATGGCGTACCCGCCGAACAGCTCGTCAGCGCCCTCGCCCGACAGCACGACCTTGACGTGGCGGCTGGCCTCGCGGGCCACGAACCACAGCGGGATCGCGGCGGCGTCGGCCATCGGGTCGTCCAGGTGCCAGATGATCTGCGGCAGGTGCCGGAAGAACTCCTCCTGGCTGATGACGTAGCCCTGCGACTTCACCCCGAGCGCCGCCGCGGTCTCCTGCGCGCGGTCGATCTCGCTGTAGCCTTCCCGCTCGAACCCGACCGTGAAGGTGAGCAGGTCGGGGCGATGCTCAGCGGCGAGCGCGCAGATCGCGGCGGAGTCGATGCCGCCGGACAGGAACGCGCCGAGCGGGGCGTCGCTGCGCAGGTGCACGGCCACGGAGTCGCGCATCACCGCCAGGATCGAGCGCGGGGTGCCCTCCCGGCCGGCGCTCACCGGCCGCAGGTCGGCGCGCCAGTACCGGTACACGTCCACGTTGCCGCCGGGGCGGGCGATCATCGCGTGGCCGGACGGCAGCACCTGGATCGGCGGGGTCAGGGTGGCCGGCGCCGGCACGTACTGGAACGACAGGTACCGGCGCAGCGCGTCGGGGTCGAGCTCGCGCAGCTCGCCGGGGTCGGCCAGGGCCTTGCGCTCGGACGCGAACCGCAGCGACCAGCCACCGGGGTGCTCGCCGTCCGGTGAGGGCGGGCCGCCGGCGGGGTCGTAGCCGCGCGGTTCATACCCCTGCCCTTCGTAGCCGGGCGCGTCGTACCCTGGCGCGTCGTAGCCCTGCCCGCCGTAGCCGGGTGCGCCGTAGCCCGGTGCGTCGTAGCCCTGACCGCCCTGGCTCACGGCGCCGTAGCCCTGGCCGCCGGAGCCCGGTGCGCTGTAGCCCTGCCCGGCGTAACCCGGCTGGGCAGGCTGATCGACGCCGCCGGCGCCAGGCTGGGCGGGGGTGAACGCGTCCCAGGCGGGTGCCGCGCCAGCGGCCGCGGGCCCAGCCGCCGCCGCACCGCCGGTCGTCCCCCAGGACGTCCCCCGGCCCCGCCGGTGGGCATCCACCGCGTAGTAGAACGGCTTGATCCCGAACGGGTCCCGGGCGCAGAACAGCTCCCTGGTCCAGGTGTCCCAGATGGCGAAGGCGAACATGCCGCGGAGCCGGTGCACGACGTCCTTGCCGACCCGCGCGTAGGTCTCGAGCAGCACCTCGGAGTCCGAGCTCGAGCGCAGCTGCACGCCCTGTTCCCGCAGCTGCTCGCCCAGCTCGAGGTAGTTGTAGATCTCGCCGTTGTAGACCATCCAGTACCGGCCGTCGGCCGACTGCATCGGCTGGTGGCCGCCCGGGGACAGGTCGATGATGGACAACCGCTGATAGCCGAGCGCGACGTCGGGGTCGGCGTAGTACCCGTCGTCGTCAGGCCCGCGGTGGCCGATGCGCTCGGTCGCGGTACGCACCCATTGCTGGTCCGGGTCGGCCTCCAGGCTGAGCGCCAGGCAGCCGGCGATTCCGCACATCAAGTCCCCAACCGTGTCCTGGTGTCGTCTGGCCATCGATCCTACGGGCCCTGACCGGCCAGGGTGCGCGGCTGCCGCAGGTTAGCCCGGGATACCCCGTCCTGCCCCATCAGCCCGGCTGGTCCGGCCCGGCCCGGCGGCGCTGGTCAGCGGCTTGCGGCGGACCCGTAGGCGGCGCTCAGTCACCGGCCGCCGGCCCGCGGGACTTGCCCGCCGCGAAGGGCTTACTCGCCGCGCCAGGCCTACTCGCCGCGCCAGACCGGGGCACGCTTCTCGGCGAAGGCCGCCGCGCCCTCCATGGCGTCCGCGGACGTGAACACCGGCCGCGAGATCTCGTCCTGGCGGCTGAATGCCTCGTCACCAGGCCAGTCGGCGGACTCGGCGACGATCCGCTTGGTGGCGGCCAGCGCCAGCGGGGCATTGGCCGCGACCCTGGCCGCCAGCGTGGTGGCAGCGGCCAGCGCCTCCCCGGCCGGGACCAGCCGGCTGACCAGGCCCGCCTCGTAAAGCCGCGAGGCCGGGAACCGGTCTCCGGTGAGCGCGATCTCCATGGCGAGGTGGTAGGGGATGCGGGCGGGCAGCCGCAGCAGCCCGCCGGCCGCAGCAACCAGCCCGCGGGTAACCTCGGGCAGCCCGAACTGGGCGCCCTCACTGGCGACGATCAGGTCACAGGCGAGCGCGATCTCGAAGCCGCCGGCCAGCGCGTAGCCCTCGACCGCGGCCACGACTGGCTTGGCCGGCGGGCGGGTCACGATGCCGCCGAAGCCGCGCCCGCCCTCGCTCGGGTCCTCCCCGGCCAGGAACCCCTTCAGGTCCATGCCCGAGCAGAAGTTGCCGCCGGCGCCGGTGATGACAGCCGCCCGCAGCGCCGGGCTGGCGTCCAGCTCGTCGAGCGCGGCGGCCACGCCACGCGCCACCGCCGCGTTGACCGCGTTGCGCGCCTGCGGCCGGCTGATCGTGATGACCGCGACGGGACCGTCGGTCTCGACGGTCACGGCGGCCTGGTCGCCGCTCATTTGGGCTGGAACCTGATACCGCCGTCGAACCTGAACACCTCCGCGTTCAGGTAATCGTTCTCAATAATCGCGCGGACGAGCTGCGCGTACTCGGCCGCGGTGCCCATCCGCTTCGGGAACACCACCGGCGCGGTCAGCCGGGCCTTGAACTCGTCGGCCGCGGGCCCGGTCCCGTAGATGGGGGTGTCGATGATGCCCGGGCAGATGGTATTCACCCGTACCCCGATCGCGGACAGGTCCCTGGCGGCAGGGACGGTCATGCCGATGATCCCGCCCTTGGAGGCGGAGTAGGCGAGCTGGCCGGTCTGGCCCTCCAGCCCGGCGACCGACGCCGTGCTGACCACGGCGCCGCGCTGGCCGTCGGCGTCCGCCGGCTCGGTCTTGCCGATGGCCGCGGCCCCGATCCGCATCAGGTTGAAGGTCCCGATCAGGTTGATGTCGATGACCTTGCGGAACGCGGCCAGGCCGTGCGGCGAGCCGTCCCGGTTGACGGTGCGCTCGGCCCAGCCGATGCCCGCGCAGTTCACCACCACCCGCAACGGCGCCGTCCCGCCGGCCGCCGCTTCCACCGCGGCGGTGACCGCAGCCTCGTCGGTCACGTCTGTCTTCACGAACTGGCCGCCGATCTCGTCGGCGATCGCCTTGCCGCGCTCGTCGTTGAGGTCCGCGATCACCACCGCGGAGCCCGCTGCCGCCAGCGCGCGGGCGGCCGCCTCGCCGAGCCCGCTCGCCCCGCCGGAGATGATCGCTGCGCTTCCGCTCAGTTCCATGGCCGGGAAGCATACTGGCGGCCGCCGGGCCCGGCCAGGCCGCCCCGCACCCCCGTTTGTCGGAACCGGGCCCTACCATCGAGGAGAACGGGATATCAGGGACAGACCGTCCGCGTTCCGGCTGATCGTGCCAGTACAGAGCGACCAGCGACTGTTCGCGATATATCTTGTTAGCCGCGTGCCTGACTGATAGGCATAGAGGGCAGGCACGCGTCGGCGAGCGCAAGGAGACCAGTGGCAAGATTCCGGGGCAACCCGTGGGCGGTGCTCATCGTGGTGTCGCTGGGGTTCTTCATGACCCTGCTCGACCTCACGATCGTCAACATCGCCATCCCGAACATGATCGCGAG
>JAIRTY010000524.1 GCA_031254715.1 Nocardiopsaceae bacterium
CAGCTCGGCGCGCTCGGCCAGTTCCACCCGCGCGATGTCGTCCTCGCTGACCCGCGCCATGGACACCACGTCGGGGTTGATGATCCGGACCCCGCCCTCGCCGATCGCCCCCATGCCGAGCTCGGGCTGGACCGGGACGCCGAGCTTGCGCACCAGGATCACGTCCAGCGGCGCGGCCAGGGCGCGGGCGATCTCCGCGGCGACGGGCACCCCGCCCCTGGGCAAGCCCAGCACCACCACGTCCTGTCCCCGGAACACGCGCAGCTCGCTGGCAAGACGGCGGCCGGCGTCGGTGCGGTCGAGGAAAGGCATGACCCATTTCCCCCTTCCGGTCCAGTCCAGTCTGGCTGTTCCGGCAGCGGGATCGCCAGGGGCGATGGTCCCGGAAGATCGTTACGGTCCGTGGCCTTCTCTCACTGTAACGGCATCCCGGGCCGCGGTGTCAGGCGGTGAGGGTGCGCAGGAACTCCCGGGTGCGGGCGGCGTCCTCGCCGCGGGCGAACTCTGACGCCACGAAATCGGTGACCCCGGCCTCGGCGAGCCGGGACACCTGGCCGCCAACCGCGTCCTCATCGCCGGCCAGCGCGACGTCGGCAGGGCCGGCCGCGCCTTCCCGGTCCAGCATCGCCCGGTAGGACGGGAGCTGCCCGTACACCGCGAAGATCCTGGCCGCCCGCGCGCGGGCCTGGTCCGGGTCGCTGGTGACGCAGACCGGCAGGATGCACACGATGCGCGGGTCGCCCCGCCCGGCCGCGCGCGCCGCCGCCGTGATGGACGGCGTGATGTGGGCGGCGACCGTGGCCGGCCCGGTCATCCAGAGCACGGTCCCGTCGGCCTGCTCCCCCGCGAGCTTGAGCAGCTGCGGCCCGAGCGCGGCCAGCAGCAGCGGCACCCGGCCCGGCACCGGGACGGACAGGCCGATATTCGCCCGCAGCGTCTCCCCCGTGAAATCCGCGGGATTGCCCGCCAGCAGCGGCGCCAGGACCGCCAGGTACTCCCGCAGGTGCCGGATCGGCTTGTCGAACGAGTAGCCGAACATGTCCTCGATGACCATCCGGTGCGACGGCCCGACCCCGAGCGTCAGGCGGCCGTCCAGCATGGCCGCGGCGGTCAGGGCCTGCTGTGCGAGCGCCGCCGGGTGCCGGGGGTAGGTGGGCATGACCGCCGTGCCGAGCTCGATCCCCGGCACCCCGCAGCCAGCGGCCGCCAGCGCGGTCAGCGCATCCAGCCCGAAGATGTTGCTCAGCCAGGCAGAAGCGAGCCCGTCATCGGCTGCCCGCTGGATCTGGTCACGCAGCTGGCCCCGCGGGTCCGGGCCCGAGGGCTCCGCCAGCAGAATCCCGACGCGCATGGCACCTCCGTTACTGGCCGGTAAGGGAACAGAGCCTAGTGTCCGTGCCCGCCCGCGGCATAGGCGACCGCGACCTCGCCGGCCAGCGCCGCGTTGTCGGCGATCAGCTGCCGGTTCACCGCGATTCTGCGCCCGCCGCTCAGCTCGTGGACCAGCGCCAGCACCGCCGGGGTCACCGCCTGCCCGGTGATCCCCTGTTCCCGGACCCGCCGCACCGCCTCGGCGATGAACGGCTCGGCATCCAGGCCCGGATCCGGCGGCCGGGCGAGCAACAGCCCGGCGGATCCGTTCAGCTGCCAGTGCGCGGCCGCGATCGCGGCCGCCTCGGCTGCGCTGCTCACCACCGCCGACACCGGGGGGCCGCCCGCTGCCGTGTAGAACAGCGGCAGCGTCGCGGTGCGCCAGCCGAGCACGGGCACGCCGAGGGTCTCCAGTACCTCCGCGGTCGCGCCGGTGTCCAGGATCGACTTGGCGCCCGAGGAGACGACCACCACCGGGCTGCGGGCCAGCTGCACCAGGTCGCCGGAGATGTCGAGGCTCTCGGCAAAGCCCCGGTGCACTCCGCCGGTGCCGCCGGTGCCGGCGAAGCTGATCCCGGTCAGCCTGCACACCGCGAGCATGCCGCCGACCGTGGTCGCGCCGAGACCGCCCCGTACCACGCAGGCCGCCAGGTCACGGGCCCCGGCCTTGCGTGCCGACTCCCCCGCGGCGGCGAACCGCTCGAGTTCCGCTGCGGTCAGCCCCGCCTTCACTGCGCCGTCGACGATCCCGGTGGTGGCCGGCACGGCACCGGACGCACGCACC
The DNA here is from genome assembly GCA_031254715.1 of Nocardiopsaceae bacterium. Taxonomy (GTDB): domain Bacteria; phylum Actinomycetota; class Actinomycetes; order Streptosporangiales; family Streptosporangiaceae; genus JAIRTY01. Next base: position 2,156 of record JAIRTY010000524.1, read on the forward strand.
CGGGCCTCGGCTTCGAGCGCAACCGCCAGCCCTTCCCGTTCCGGAAATCCATGCGCGACCAGGGTCGTTTCCAACCCCACCACCGGACGGCGGGACCGGAGCGCCTCGGCCACCTCCTCCGCCACCGCCGGGGTGAGGGTCACGGCATCGCTCCCATCGTCGCCACCGCGTGGGCGTCCGCGGCCAGCCCGAGGCCGGCCCCGCCCAGCAGGTACCCAGCGGCGAACGCGTCCCCGGCGCCGGTGGCATCCACCGCCCGCGCGGGGTGCGCGGCGTGCACCGCGCCTCCCGCCCGTACCCCGCGTGATCCTAGCTTCACCACCAGCTCGCTTCCCGGCACGCTGCCCACCAGCTCGCTTTCCGCCTCGGTGGCGAACACCAGCGCCGGCCGCAGCCGCGCCAGCAGGTCCCGGAACCGCTCCACGCCGAACTCACGCAGCGCCGCCACCGACGAGAGATCGACGCTCAGCCGCGGCAGGCGCCGGGCAGCCGCCAGCGCGGCGCCCCGGATGGGCTCGCGCACCAGGCTGTAGGCCGGCAGGTGCAGCCAGCCGCAGCCATCGAACCACTCGTCCCGCAGCGCGTCAGCGCCGAGCCGCGCTCCGGCGCCGGGGTCGGTGAGCATGGACCGGGAGTGACCGCGTTCCGACAGCGACACCACCACCCCGGATCGTCCCTCGCTGGCCGGCCCGGCCACATCCACTCCCCTGGCCGCCAGGTCGGCCGCGACCAGGCAGCCGGCCGCGTCGCTGCCAAGCGCGGCGATCAGCCGGGCCCGGCCGCCGAGCGCGGTGATCCACGCGGCGACGTTGGCGGCCTGGCCGCCCGCGCCCACGGTGGTCCGGGCCGGGGTGTCGGTCTCGTCAGCGACCGGCCCCGCCAGCCGGACTATCACATCCAGGTTGGCCTCGCCCAGCACGCAGATGGCCGCCTCACCAGCCGGGCCGGTCCCGGGCGACGCCGCCGTCGGAGCGCCCGGGCCCGGCTGGCCGGGCCCGGGCGCACCCGGCCCCGGCGGCGAACTCATGTCCAGCAGTATCCAGCGTGCGAGCATGGAGGGATGCGGGCAGTATGCGTGTTCTGCGGCTCCAATCCCGGGCGGCGCCCCGAGTACGTGGCGGGTGCCGCCAGCCTGGCGCGATTCCTCGCCGGACGGGGCATCCGGATCGTGTACGGCGGCGCGCACGTCGGAATCATGGGGGCGCTGGCCGACGCCGGGCTGGCCGCCGGGGCCGAGGTGGTGGGCGTGATCCCGCAGCACCTGGTCGAGGCCGAGGTCGCCCACCCTGGACTCACCGAGCTGCACGTGGTCGGTTCCATGCACGAGCGCAAGGCGCTCATGGCGAGGCTGTCGGACGCCTTCATCGCGCTGCCGGGCGGTCTGGGCATGCTGGAGGAAGTGGCCGAGGTCATCACCTGGTCGCAGCTGGGACTGCACGCCAAGCCGGCCGGGCTGCTCAACCTGCTGGGGTATTTCGACGACCTGCTGCGGTTCCTTGACCACGCCGAGGCCGAGCGGTTCCTGCGGCCGGAGCACCGCAGGCTGGTCGTGGCCGAGCCGGAGCCCGCGGCGCTGCTGGCGGCCCTGGCGAGCTGGCGCCCGCCAGGCTCGCAGAAGTGGATGAACGCGGACGGGTCCGACCTCGCCCTCGGGCGTCACCCATGATCCTCCGCTGTGCGGGGGAATGCAGGCCCGGCCGCCCGGGGGGATGCAGGCCGGCCGCGGCCGGGGGATGCAGGGCCGGCCGCCCGGGAAATGCAGGGCCGGGCGCGCCCGGGGAATGCGGGCGAGGGGCGCCCGGTTATACCCGCCGGGGTATCGAAGGATGCCCCGGGAGTCTTGGAGGCGATGATGGCAACGGTCGAGCTCACGGCCGAGAACTTCGAGTCCACTGTCGGCGGAGCCGACCTGGCGCTGGTCGATTTCTGGGCGTCGTGGTGCGGTCCCTGCCGGATGTTCGGCCCGATCTTCGAGCGTGCCTCGGAGCAGTACCCGGACGCCGTGTTCGGCAAGGTCGACACCGAGGCGCAGCAGGCCCTGGCGGGGTCCTTCCAGATCACCTCGATCCCGACCCTGATGATCATCCGTGACAACGTGATCGTCTACGCCCAGCCCGGCGCCCTGCCCGAGAGCGCGCTGGAGGAGCTGATCGGCAAGGCCCGGGACCTCGACATGGACGAGGTGCGCGCTAGCATCGCTCAGCGCGAGCAGGAGCAGGCCGGCCAGAAGTGACGCCCCGCCCCCGGCGGAGCGACGGCGCCGGCCAGCGCGAGCGTAACGCCCGCCACTGGCACGGCGGCGGGCAGGAAGGCGGCGGCGTTGGAGCGGGCTGAGTGGGATGAACGGTATGCCGGCACCGAACTCGTCTGGAGCGCCGGGCCGAACCAGTTCGTAGCCGCCGAGCTCGCGGACCTGCCGCCCGGCCGGGCGCTCGACCTGGGCGCCGGCGAGGGCCGGAACGCGATCTGGCTGGCGGGCCTGGGCTGGCAGGTGACAGCGGTCGACTTTTCCGCGGCCGGCCTGGCCAAGGCGGCCCGGCTGGCCGCCGCCCGTGGCGTCACCGCCGACTGGGTGAACGCCGACCTGACCGGCTACCAGCCCGCCCCGGGCGCCTACGACCTGGTGCTGATTGCCTACATGCAGCTGGCCCCGGACGCGTTCCGCAGCCTGCTCGGCAAGGCCTCGTCCGCGCTCGCGGCCGGAGGCACGCTGCTGGTGGTCGGGCATGACGCGGACAACATCGCCCACGGCCATGGCGGTCCGCAGGACCCCGAACGGCTGCACCGGGCCGGCGACATCGTCGCGGCCCTGCCGGGCCTGGTCATCCACCGGGCCGGGCAGGCCAACCGCCCGGTCCAGACCCCGGACGGCGAGCGGGTGGCCATCGACACGGTCGTCCGCGCCCAGCGCCCCTGACCCTGGGTGCTCCGGCTGATGGTCAGCCAGGCGCCGCCGGCCCAGTCCTCGTCCCCCCGGCCCGGGCCGCAACGCGGCCCGTCCTCATCCCGCCCGCCCCGGACCGCAACGCGCACCAGAGTCGCACCAACGCCCGCCGCCCGGCCCGCGACGCAACGCGCGCCAGAGTCGCACTCACGCCCGCCGCCCGCCCCGCACCCGCGCCCGCACCCGCACGACTCTCCACGTCCCCGGTGTCGCCTCAGCGCCCGGTTCGTCCCGATTCCGCCGCCGGGAAGGGGCGAAAAGCGGCCCGCGATCGCGCAGCACCGCCCACTTGTCATCCGTGCCAGTCATTTCGGTGGGCGTTTTGTCATGATTTCATGACTGGCACGGATGACAAGTCGCGGTGGAGCCGGGGCAACGGGGCGCGGGCCGCCGGTTTGCGCGGCGGGCCGTCGGTTCCGGGGGCTCCGGCTGATACCCCCACCCGTATAATGGAGAGGCGTCAGGATGGAGGAGAAAACCCCCGATGAAGGTGGATGAGGAGTCGGCCGGAGCGGTGCTGAACCGGCTCCGCCGGGCTCAGGGGCAGCTCGCCGCGGTGATCGCGATGATCGAAGCCGGGCGGGAGTGCCAGGAAGTCGTGCCGCAGCTCGCGGCGGTGTCCCGGGCCATCGACCGGGCGGGCTTCAAGATCCTCGCTAACGGTATGCGGCGGTGCCTCGCCACGGGCGGCGACGACCTGATGAGCGAGGACGATCTGGAACGGATGTTCCGCACCCTGGCCTGACCACAACCGGCGGGGCCCCGCCGTGCCCAGGCAGGGGCAGTGGCCGCGGGGCGGGGCCGGCTGGACGGCTGCGGGCACTCCGACTGGACGGCGGCGGCGGCGGCGACTGGACGGCGGCGGCGGCGGCGACTGGACGGCGGCGGGCACTCCGGCTGGACGGCGGCGGCGGCTCCGGCTGGCGGCGGCTCCGGCTAGCAGCGGCCCCGCCAGCTGGCAGCGGCGCTGTCGTCAGGCCGCCGCCAGCGGGGTGGCCGGCCAGTCCAGCAGGTTCGCTCCGGTCACCGCGACCTGGAGGGTGAAGGCATCCCCGGACCGGGTCGGGTCACGGCCGGTGAGCTGACGCACCCGGGCCAGCCGGTAGGTCACGGCCCGGACCGACAGGTGCAGGTCCCTGGCGGCCGCGGCAGCGACACCGCCGTGCGCGAAGTAGGAGGTCAGGGTGGCCAGCAGCGGGGCGGCGCCGCCGCGGGCGGTCGCCAGCGGCGTCAGCAGCGTCCGCACCAGGTCGGTGATCGCTTCCCGGTCCCGCAGCACGACCTGATAAATGAGCAGGTCACCAGCCCTGGCGATGCGGTCAGGGAGCCCGAGCCGGTGCGCGACGTCAAGCGCCTCGCTGGCTTCTTCGTAGGACCGGACGGTGCCGGACGGGCCGGGGTAGGCGCGCCCGATCGCGATCCGCCAGTGCTGGTGGTCCAGTGCCCGGGCGAGCGCCTTCGCCACCCGGTCCGCTTCGTCCCCAGCGGCAGCGCCGACGATCGCCACCAATTGGCCGCCGCGGGTGGTTGCCAGCGCCGGTGACGGCGTGGCGGCGTCGGCGACGAGCTGGTCGATGTCCAGCCGGGGCGCCCCGGGCACAGGCGCCGTCCCCGGCCCCCCGGCAACCGGCCCCCCGGCAGCTGGCCCGCCGCCGCCCGGCCAGTCACCGCCCGCCCCGCCGGGACCCGGCCCGCCGCCGCCCGGCCAGTCACCGCCTGGCCTGCCGGCACCCGGCCCGCCGGCACCCGCCCCGCCGGCAGCTGGGCCGCCGGCAGCTGGCGCATCGCCGCCCGGCCAGTCACTGCCTGGCCTGCCGGTACCCGGGTCGCCACCGCCCGGCCCGCCGCTGTCCGGCCCGATGCTGTCCGGCCCGATGCTGTCCGACCCGTTGCTGTCCGGCCCGCCGCTGGCCTGCCCGCCGCTGTCCGGCGCGCCGCTGTCCGTTCTGGCGGGACCTTGCCGGGAAGGGCCGGGCCCGGCCAGGACCACCTGGTGCGGGCCGGCCAGGCGCAGCCCCAGCCGCTCGCCGCTGGCGATGAGGTCGCCGGCGCCGCCCCGGCCCGATAGCAGGTCGTCGAAGAACTCCCGCCGCTCCCCTTCCTCCCGCCTGGCCA
>JAIRTY010000577.1 GCA_031254715.1 Nocardiopsaceae bacterium
GTCAACGGTGTCCCGACCCGTCGTCGGACCCGCCGCGACCTGACCCGCCGTGCCGTGAGCCGCCGCCATCGCCGGACCCGGAGCCGGATACCTGGCCGTCATCGGAGCCCCGGGTGCCGGTCACGGCGCCGCTGGCGCCGCCGTTGTCGTCCCCCGGCTCGGCCTGCCCGCCGCGGTCATCCCCGGGCTCGGCATGCCGCCCGCGGTCATCCCCTGGCTCGGCGTGCCGGCCCCGGTCATCCCCGGGCTCGGCATGCCGCCCGCGGTCGTCCCCCGGCTCCGCGTGGTGCCCGTGGTCGTCAACCGTCCTGGCACCGGCCGGGACGGGGACCGGGACGCTCTGCGCGAACGACGCGTTGCCGACCAGGCCCGTGACGGCGGGAACCCCCGCGATGGCGGCGGCCGCCGCAGCAATCAAGATCCTCTTCATGGCTTGTCCCTTCCGTGGGTTCGCATGCCGGTAGTGAAACCCGGACCACGGCTAGGTCCGCCATTGGCCAGTCGTCCTAGTACCTGTCGGGCGATGGCGGTGAGCATACCTAGACCACGCGCCGCGGTCGGGTACCGGTTCAGGCCGGCATGACGTTTGCGCAGGTCTCCGGGCGGCGAAAAGACTGCTGTGAACCCTCCGCCTGACCTACGACACAGCTGCGACCAGGGGGTTCACCGAATTGGCAGGGAAACGTTCCGTCGCGCCCCATTCCGGGCCTGTCCTGGCAGCCGTGGTTGCCGCCGCCCTGACCGCCGCTTATACCGCAGGCTGCGGCGCGTTCCCCCCGCCCCGCGTGCCCGCCGGCATGGAAAGGCAGATAAGCCAGGGTGAGCGGATCTCCGCCGCCACGCAGGCGCATGGGCCACGGCCCGCCGCCGGCCTCGCGGCCGCGTCCGCCCCGTCACCCGGCCGCGCCCGCCATCTCACCGGCGGCCAGGGCCACGGCAGCCAGGCCCATGGCGGCCAGGCCACCCGCCAGGTCAGCGGCCGCCAGGTCACCGCGATCGGGGACTCGGTCATGCTCGCGAGCGCGCTGGCGCTTCGCTCCGCGCTGCCCAGCATCTACATCGACGCCAGGCCCAGCCGCCAGATGCCGGCCGGGCTCGCGGTCGTCCGCAGGCTGGCGGCCAGCGGGCAGCTGCGCCCGGTGGTGGTGGTCGGGCTCGGGACCAACTACCTCGTCACCCCCGGCCAGCTCCGGGAACTGCTGCGGGTAGCCGGCCCGCACCGGCGGCTGGTCCTCATCAACACCTACGAGAACGATGGGTGGAGCCGGCAGGTCAACGCCACCGATGCGGACTTCGTCCAGCTGCACCCGGGCGTGGTGCTGGCGGACTGGTACGACACGATCAAGGACCGCACCGGCCTGCTGTGGCCGGACCAGGTCCACCCCGAACTGCCGGGCACCGCGGTGTATGCCCGCATGGTGTACCGGGCGGTGCAGGGGACCCGCGGCCTGCCCGCGCCCGTGTCCGCCCGGCAGCCGGCCCCGGCCGCGCAGGGCCCGGATTCCGCGGCTCCCAGCCGGTGCCTGGCCGGGCGCTGCGGTTCCCGGTAACCCGCTAGTCAGGGCTCAGCTGACCGGCGGGCCGTCCGGCGGCGGTTGCTGTTCCAGCGCGGCCAGCCGGAGCTCGAGCTGGTCCACCCGGTGGCGGAGGATTTCGAGCTGGGCCTGATCGGCCAGCCGTCGCTCCGCGGTGCGGCGCAGCCGCGGCGAGGCTTCGGCGCGGGCCGCGACGAGCGCGAACGGCACCAGCCGCTGCGGGCCGTGCGGGCCGTCGACGAGCCGGGACGGGATCTGCCCGCTCCGGTACCAGCTGCGCAGCGCGGCACGGGAGACCCCGGCGTCGGCGGCCGCCCGTTCGAGTGTCACCCAGTCCGAGCCCTCGAGCTGGGCGGTCAGCTCGAGCTCGAGTTCCCAGTCGTCGAGCCGGTCCTCCCATTCCATGACCGCTGAGCCTCCTCGGGATGAGCTTCCTAACCCTATTAATAGCATGGTATTGACAGGGTTAGCCCGTCAGCCGCACGCTGTCCTCATGTTTGAGCGATTCACAACCCACGCCCGCCACGTCGTCGTCCTGGCCCAGGAAGAGGCCCGGCGCATGCATCACAACCACATCGGCACCGAGCACATCCTGCTGGGGCTGCTCGGCGAGCCGGACGGGGTCGCGGGCCGCGCCCTCCAGGGCGCCGGGCTGACGCTCGAAGGCGGCCGGCAGGAGGTTCTCACCATCGTCGGCACCGGCAAGCGGGCGCCCGCCGGGCACATCCCGTTCACTCCCCGGGCAAAGAAGACCCTCGAGCTCTCGCTCCGTGAGGCGCTGCAACTGCATCACAACTACATCGGCACCGAGCACATCCTGCTCGGCCTGATCCGGGAAGGCGAGGGCGTCGCAGCCCAGATCATGCGGCAGCACGCCGATCTGCTGGCCATCCGGATGGCGGTACTCGACCTGGTACCCGCTGGCAGTCCCGAGGCGGCCAGCCGGGGGCGGCGCTGGCTGCGCCGCCGGGGCTCGGCCGAACCTGGCGGGGCCGGTCTCCCGCTCGAGCAGGCCGTACTGAGCGCTACGCCGGCGGCGGACAGCACGCTCAGCGAGGCCGCGCGGCTGGCCGGGTCGCGGCCGGTCGGCTCGCACCACCTGCTGCTCGCCACCCTGGCCGATCCCGATTCGGCCGCCGCCCGGGCGCTGGCAGCCCTCGGCATCGATCTTGACCGAGCCAAGGAAGCGCTCCGCAGCACGGACGTCACGGGCACCACCGACGAGCAGCCCGAAGAGGCGGGGCGCCGGCAGATGGTCATTCACGTCACCGGAGAGAAGCTCACCATCGAGGCAACCGATCCGGTGATCGTCGAGGCCGGCCGCGCCACGCTGCAAGCCCTGGGCGACAAGGCCGGCCCTGCTGGCACCATCCGTGGTGACCTGCCCGCCTGTGTCAGCCTCGGCACGGTCTGGCAGGCACTCCAGGAAAGCCTGACGGCGATCCAGCAGCACGTGACGCCGCCCGAGCCGGCGAGCGACCCGGATAAGCCAGGCAAGCCAGGAACGGAGGCCGCCTGACAGCGCGCCAGTGCGGACCGGCGAGACTGACGCTATGGATGACGCCGTGCGCGGCTACCGCGACGAGATCGCCGGCGAGCACCGGTCCATGTTCGATCGCCTGCACCACCTGATCGTCAGCACCTGCCCGGACGCGGAGGGGGTGATGCGCTACGAAATGCCGACATACCGGATCGGGAGCCGCCGTCTCAGCGTCGCGGCGTGGAAGCATGGGCTGTCGCTCTATGTCTCGCCCGCGCGCGATGGCGGCTTCACCGCGCGCCATCCCGAACTGGCCGCGGGAAAGGGAACCATCAAGCTGCGGCCCGAGGACGCCGCGCGGATCCCGGACGAAGAATTCCAGGATCTGGTGCGCGCCGCGCTGCAAGCCTGATAAGGACACCCGCCAACGATCACCCTGTGCCGGCGGAGCCTCTCACGGCTGGTTCGCCAGCAGTTGCTCCGTCCATGCGGTGTGGCGGCTGCGGAGTTCCCTGGCGGTCAGGTCCGCACGCCCGAGATCACGGTAGTTCGGCACCCACGTCTCGACGAGATCATGAGACCGGGCGACAGAGATCGGAAGAGC
>JAIRTY010000610.1 GCA_031254715.1 Nocardiopsaceae bacterium
CGCGGTCCGCGCCTGCGCCGCGGTGACATGCCCGCTTGTGGTGAAACGCCGCAAGACCGTCCCGGTCACCACGCCGAGCGCGCCGTAGTTCTGCCGGAGGTCGTCGGCCACGGTCGTGATGGCCTGCCTGGCCGCGTCGTCGCGGTCACGCTTCTGCTCCCGCCACCATGCCTGCGTCAGCATCCGCTCGCCGGGCCCGGCCGCGATCCCCGGGAAGCGTGCCCGCAGGTCAGCCGGGCCGAGCCAGTGACACTCGACGCCGCACTCGGCGAGCGCAGCCGCGCACGCCTCCGCTCCCGGGCCCGCGTCCAGCCCGCCGGTCGTGATCAGCAGTTCCTCGCCGGCGTCGGCCTGCAGCCGCGCCCACGCATCCCGGGCGGCGGCCGCCAGCCGGACGTACTCCGGGTCGGGGTAGGAGAACCGGAAGACGCGGTTGGCGCCGTGCGAGGATCCGCGGGCATGGCCGAGCGCGAACTGCTCCAGCAGCACGGCAGTCACGCCGCGGGCGGCGAGCGACCGGGCGGCCGCCGAGCCGATCACGCCGGCTCCGGCCACCGCGACGTCAACCCGCTCCACCCGCCGCACCGTAGCCGGCGCAGCCCCGGATCGGGTACCGGCACGGCTCCGGCGGCGCTGGTATCCTGGCTCCATGCGCAGAAGCTCATGCCTGAGCTGGTGGCCGTTGTAGGACGGCCACCGTTCCGGCATGACCGAGGGCCGTCCGGCTGGACGGCCCTTTCGTATGTCCGCGGCCGCTCCGGGCGGGCGGGCCTCGCCGGCCCGAGGAGATCCCATGGCTCACCCCGTCACCGTCGCTCCCCCGGCCCGCGTCACGCGGGACCCGGCCAGTTCCCGGATCCTGACCGGGGACCGGCCGACCGGCCCGCTGCACCTGGGGCACTACTTCGGCACCCTGGCCAACCGGGTGCGGTTGCAGCAGGCCGGCGTGGAGCTGTTCGTCCTGGTCGCCGACTACCAGGTGCTCACCGACCAGGACCTGGCCGGTGACCTGGCCGGCCACGTGGAAAGCCAGCTCGCCGACTACCTGGCGGCGGGCATCGACCCGGCGTCGGCCACCATCTTCGCGCACAGCGCCGTGCCAGAGCTCAACCAGCTGCTGCTGCCGTTCCTGTCGCTGGTGTCGGTCTCCGAGCTGCAGCGCAACCCCACCGTCAAGGACGAGATCGCGGCTTCCCGGCAGGCCTCGGTCAGCGCGCTGATGTTCACCTACCCCGTGCACCAGGCCGCCGACATCCTGTTCTGCCGCGCGAACCTGGTGCCGGTCGGCCGTGACCAGCTGCCCCACGTCGAGCTCACCCGCGCCATCGCCCGCCGGTTCAACGACCGTTACGCGCCGGTCTTCCCGGTTCCGCAAGCCCTGCTGTCCCAGGCGCCGCTGCTGCTCGGCACCGACGGGCAGAAGATGAGCAAGAGCCGTGGCAACGCGATCGCCCTGTCCGCCGGCCCGGACGAGACGGCCCGGCTGATCAGGCAGGCCAAGACCGACTCCCGGCGCCTGATCACCTACGAGCCGGCGACCCGGCCCGAGGTCTCCAACCTCGTCCTGCTGGCCGCTCTCTGCCAGGACCGCGACCCGCAGCAGGTGGCCGCCGGGATCGGGACCGGCGGGGCCGCCGCGCTCAAGCGGGTGGTGACCGAGTCGGTGAACGAGTTCCTGCGGCCGATCCGGGCCCGCCGGGCCGGTTACCTCGCCGACCCCGGCTACTTGCGGCGGGTGCTGGCCGACGGCAACGCCAGGGCCAGCGACGTCGCCGCGCAGACCCTCGCGGAGGTCCGCGCCGCCATGCGGATGAGCTACTGACCGCGCCCGGGCGCCACGCCATGAGTCACATGTGCGGAATATCACGTTATGCCCGCAACAGAGCTCTCACATGCGGCTCACTAGCGCTCGATTTCACCGCTGGACCCGTTGATGACGGTTTTGTACAGATTTCTGGCGAAGGTTGCCTGCGGCCGCGCCGGAAGTGTGCTTATCCTCGCTGCGTGGCTAGCTCAGGACGAGCCAGCGGGGGATGCCCAGTGACACCCCGCTGCGCTTGCGCACCGCAGACGCAGGAGGTGGTGGCCTCCCCGACCATTACCTGCTAGCAGAAAGCGGTCCCGGCGCGTGTTGCAGCACGCGGCCGGGACCTTTGTCGGATCAGCCCCTGAGAGGAACCCCGACATGCCCAGTATTCCAGTTGCCGTCGTTGCCAAAGCGCTGACTGCGGTCACGATTTCGATGCATCCGGCGGCGGCACACCACAGCCATGCCAGCAGCTACACCGTCCGGTCGGGCGACACCCTGACGGCCATCGCGCACCGCGTGTACGGCCGCGCGTCCGACTGGCCAGGCGTGTGGTGGGCCAACCGCCACACGATCTCCAACCCGAACGCGATCACCGCGGGCCAGCGGCTGCGGATGCCGGCCTCGCCCCGGCGAGGGCAGGGCATCGCCAGTGCCGCCCTGGGAGCGATCCCGCAGGCCGCGCCGGCACCCACCGAGCCGAGCCCGCAGCAGAGCTCGCAGCAGAGCTCCTCCCCGCCCGCCTCGTCCTCGACAAGCAGCAGCGCGCCTGCGCCCAGCTCGTCGGGCGGGGTGAACTGGTCGGCCATCGCCCAGTGCGAGTCCGGTGGCAACTGGTCCACCAACACCGGCAACGGCTTCTACGGTGGGCTCCAGTTCACCGAGCAGACCTGGCAGGCCTACGGCGGCGGCCAGTACGCGTCAAGGCCTGACCTGGCCACGGAGTCGCAGCAGATCGCCGTGGCCCAGAAGGTCCTCGCCGGGCAGGGCATCGGCGCCTGGCCGGTGTGCGGCTCGAACGGGTGACGGTTCTATCCCCCGCCGGGCGGCCGGCCACCAGCTCCCCGCCGGTGGCCGGCCGTCCGGCCCTTGCCCGGCTGCTAGCCGGGCTCGCCCGTTTCCCGGCCGGCCGCGGCCGGCCACGGCCGGGCGGCGAGCACCGCGAGATGAATGCCGGTCAGCGTGCCGGTCAGGCCGGCCACGCCCGCGATCCGGCCATGCCGGACCTCGGCCCGCACCAGCTCGGCTGTGGCCCCGGCCAGCGCGTAGTAGGCCTGGTAGGGAACCTCCGGCCAGCCCGGGTGCTGGCGGCGGGCGTGCTCGTGCCAGGCCCGGGTCATCCGGGCGAAATTGTGGTTGGCGTCCTCCAGCCGCTGCACCGCCCGCGGCCCGGCGGCCGGCATGTCGATGTAGAAGGCCCGGGCGAAGGCAGGCTCGGAGGCCAGGAATTCCAGGAAGGCGCCCAGGCCTGCCTGTAGCCGGTGCTCCGGGCTGGCATCCGGCGGCACCCGCCGGGCCGCCGCGGCCACCCGGTCGATCATCAGCGCGCCGCCCTCGCGGGTGGCGGCCAGGAAGCAGTCCTCCTTGCCGGTGAAGTGGGCGTAGAACGAGGCCCGGGACACCCGGGCGCCGCGGACGATGTCGGCGACGGTGATCTCGCCGAACCCGTTCTCCGACACCGCCGCGATGACCGCCCGCAGCAGCCGCTCGCGCTGGGCGGCCCGCACCGTCTCGCTGGGCAGCCCGGTCCGGCCGCGGGGCAGGCCAGGCTGGCCCTCGTGGGTACGCGCGAGCGCACCCTCCTGTCTCGCGCCGGACACGTTCCTAGTATCAGGCGCGCCAGCCGGGGTCGCGGCCGGCGAGCGCGACCACCTGGTCGAGCATCGGCGCGTCCGCGGGCGCGGGCCGGGGCGGGCCGAACGCCACGTCCGGGCCGGCCGGCGCGTCCGGGCCGGCCACCTGCCCCAGGAAGCTCCGCGCGGCGTCCAGCAGCTCCGGCCCGCAGGCGTAGGGCTGCCCGGTCGCGCGGGCGACGTCCCAGCCGTGCACGGCCAGCTCGTCGGCCAGCACGAGGCCGATCACCGGGGCCGGGGTGTCCATGCCGGCGATCCGGCTGGTGCCCTCCCAGGCGCCGGGCTCCTGCCAGGCCTGCCCGAGGGCTGCCAGGTCCCGCGGGATCCGGGTGCGCCAGTCGCCTCCCAGCCGGGCGGCATCCCCGGGCGGATTCCCCTCGACGGCGGGGCCGCGTTCCTTCCTGGCCGCCGCGGCGAAGGCGACCGCCATGCCGCCGACATGCTCGATCAGGTCACCGAGCGTGTATGAGGGGCATGGCGTCGGCCGGCCCAGCTCATCGTCCGTGGTCCGGGCGATGAGGTCGGCCAGCCGCTGCGCCGCTGGCCCGAAGTCGACATTGGTCATGGCCATAAGGACGACGCCAGCGCCAGGGGATCATCGGTCACCGGCCGGCGCTCGCCCGCAGCTGACGCTTCCCGGTTGCTAGCGCCTGCCTGCGACACCGCACCATCCCGCCGCCCGGGTTGCGGCCGTGAGCTCCGAATCGGGCCGCCATTCATCGAGCGCCACCACCCCCGGCCCGACCAGGTCCAGGCCCTCGAAGAACCGCGTGACCTCGTCCCGGGTGCGCGGCGTGGTCTGCTGGTCCACCAGCTGGTTAGCCTGCCCGATTACCTCGCCCATGGTCTCCGCCTCGATGTCCTTGGCCACGTGGGAGATCGTCAGGAAGCTTCCGGCAGCGGTGGCCGCGGCCAGCTTGGCCGCGATCTCGTACGCCTCCGCGCCGGGAATGAAGTGCAAGACCGCCACCAGCATGATCGCAACCGGCTGAGTGAAGTCGAGTGTCTGACCAGCCGCGGCCAGGATCTTGCCGGTTTCTCTCAGGTCGGCGCGCAGATAGGCGGTTTCGCCTTCCGGGCTGCTGGTGAGCAGGGCGCGGGCGTGAGCGATCACGACCGGGTCGTTATCCACGTAGACGATGCGGCACTCAGGCGCGATGGACTGGGCGATTTCGTGAGTGCTCCCGCTCGTGGGGAGGCCGGGCCCGATGTCCAGGAACTGACGGATGCCGGCCTCGCCGGCCAGGTAACGCACTGCCCGGCCAAGGAACGCCCGGTTGGCCCGCACCGTCGCGGCAATACCGGGAAAGACTGCCATGGCACGGACGGCGGCTTCCCGGTCGGCCTCGTAGTTGTCTTTGCCGCCGAGCAGGTAGTCGTAGACCCGGGCCACGTTCGCGACGCTGGTGTCTAATCCCGCGCCGTCGCCCGGCGACCCGGAACCATCATCAACCGGTGCCGTATCCGGCATGCCATTCCTCCCTCAGCCAAGCCCGTCCCTGTCGGCCCATTCCAGCAGGGTGTCCAGCGAGTACGCGCGGTCGTCGATGCCCTGGTGGAGGTCGCCGAGGCGGGCGAACCGGCCGGGCACGGTCGCGATGGTGCACTCGCGCGGCTCCACGTCGTCGACCTCGTCCCAGGTGATGGGGGTGGACACGGTGGCCTCCGGCACCCCGCGGACCGAGTAGGCGCTGGCGATCGTGTGATCGCGGGCGTTCTGGTTGTAGTCGACGAACAGCATGGCCGGATCCCGGTCCTTGCGCCACCAGACGGTCGTCACATCGGAGGGGGCGCGCCGCTCGACCTCCCGGGCGAAGGCCCACGCGGCCCGCCGCACGTCTGCGAACCCCCAGCGCGGCTCGATCCGCACGTAGATGTGCAGGCCGTTGCCGCCGGATGTCTTCGGCCAGCCGGTGATGCCAAGTTCGGCGAGCAGTTCGGCCACCACCCCGGCGACCCGGCGGACGGTGCCGAACCCGCACTCCGGCATCGGGTCGAGGTCGATCCGCCACTCGTCCGGCCGCTCGGTGTCGGCGCGGCGCGAGTTCCAGGGGTGGAACTCCACCGTCGACATCTGGACCGCCCAGATCACGCTGGCCAGCTCGGTCACGCAGAGCTCGTCCGCGTGCCGGCCGTAACGGGGGAACTCCACCCGCACGGTCTCCAGCCACGGCGGGGCGCCGTGCGGGATCCGCTTCTGATGCACCTTCTCGCCGGTGATCCCGGCCGGAAAGCGGTGCAGCATGCACGGCCGCTCGCGGAGCGCGCGGACGATGCCCTCCCCCACCGACAGGTAGTACCGGGCCAGGTCGAGCTTGGTCACCCCGCTAGCCGGGAAATAGACCCGGCCCGGGCTGGTGATGCGAACGGTCCGGGTCCCGGCCTCGATGTCCACCTGGTCCGTGGCCATGAGTAGTTAGTTTCCGCAGCGCAGCGCCGATGAACCTGGAGCGCAAGGAAGCCGCGCGCTTGCCTCACCGGGTCTCGGCGAGGTACTGCCGGATCACCGAGCCGAAATCCGGGTCTGGCGCCAGCCCGAGCCGGGCCGCGCGGTCCGCCCTGATCCGGGCCGGCCAGCTCGCCACCAGCCGTGCCACCTCCGGGTCTGGCACCCAGTCGATCAGCGAACGGGCGGCCGGTCCGGCCGCCCGTTCCAGCGCCGCGAGCATGTCGGCGACGGTTACCGTGAGGGCCGGCAGGGTGACCGCCGAGCGGCCGCCCCAGGCCTGGGCGGACGAGGTGGCCGCGCACAGCAGGCCCGCGGTTGCCCGGGCCGGCGAGCCGATCGCGGCCGCCGTCTGCGCGCCGACCGGGCAGACCGCGCGCTGGCCGGCCAGCGGCTCCCGGATGATGCCCGACAGGAACCCTGACGCCGCCGCGTTGGGCCGGCCCGGGCGCACGCTGACCGTCGGCAGCCGGACCGCCCGCCCGCGCAGGAACCCCTTCCGGGTGTAGTCGGCCAGCAGTTGCTCGCCGATGAACTTTTGCACGCCATAGCTCGACTGCGGGTTCGGCAGCGTGTGATCCTCGACCACGTCCGGGAGCGGGTGGTCGCCGGACCCGCCGAACACCGCCAGCGAGCTCGAGTACACCACCACCGGGTCCGTGCCCAGCGCGCGGCAGGCCGCCAGCAGCAGCTCGGTGGCGCGCAGGTTGGCCCGCATGCCGAGGTCGAAGTCGGCCTCGCACTCGCCGCTGACCGCCGCGGCCAGATGGAAGATCACGTCCGCCCCGGCGAGCACCTCCGCCCCGGCGGCCAGCAGGTCGCCCAGGTCCCCTTCGATGGCGGTGACCCGCTCGTGACCGGCGAGGTCCGGCGGGACCGGGGCCTGGTCGACGAGGGCCAGCCGCCGCAGCGGCCGCGGCTCGCCGCCCGCCACCGCCAGCGGCCCGGCGGCCAGCAGTTCCCGGGCCAGGCGCGACCCCAGGAACCCGGCCCCGCCGGTGATCACGATGCCGGTCATGGCTGCGCCTGCGTCCGGGTACGCCTCACGGGACACACCTTAGGGGAACGGCCAGCAAGGCGCCGGCGGGCAGCCGGGAGCGCCCGCAGCGCTGCACCGGCGGGCAGCCGGGAGCGCGCTCCGCGCCGCACCGGCCGGTTATTCCGACGGCAGGCCGCCGCCAGCTTGCATTTTGTGAAACTTTGCAGTGCGCGCAATAATGGCCGGCAATGGACACGGCGGCACGACGCGGGCTCCGTGAGCGCAAGAAGCAGGCCACACGGCGTGCGCTGCATGATGCGGCCCTGCAGCTCGCGCTCGAACGCGGCCTGGAGCACCTGACGGTCGAGGAGATCAGCGCGACCGCCGACGTGTCCGCCCGGACATTTTTCAACTACTTCCCGGGCAAAGAGGAGGCGATCCTCGGCGACGAT
>JAIRTY010000693.1 GCA_031254715.1 Nocardiopsaceae bacterium
ACGTTCCCCGTCCGCGCCTACGCCGTCCTGACCGACAGGTAGGGCCGTGACCCAACGCTAGATAGTCGGGGAAGACACGTGAGCCCGGCATCAACTCTGAGTTAGCCACGTCTGTAACCAGCGTCAGGCTTGGCCCGCCATCAGTACCCGGCGACCACGCTGCGCCAGCCGGAAGCCATGCTGGATCGCCAGGAAGAAGCCGGGAGGATCCGGTGGCCCGGGCCGCCCGGCGCCCAACTATTGTGATCAGGCTCGGGACCCAGAAGAGGAGGACCGCAGAGCTGAGCGGCGGTTCCTCAGAAAGTGCCGCGCTCGTGCGCCTGTTCGATGACGGCCAGCGTCGCCTTGAGGTGCGCGAGGGTTAGCTCGACCGCCTCTTCTACTGCCTTCTTGCGGTACAGGGACAGAAGTTCTGCATGCTCGATATTTGATTGCTCAACGTGGGAAGGACCGGCGGACAGCGACAGTGCTACGTAAGGGGTCGCGCTGTCCCGCAGCCCGTCGAGGATCTTCGACAGCCTGGTCCCTTTCTGGGCTTCGTTGAGTGTGGTGTGGAAGTCACGGTTGAGCGCCGACCATGGCCCCGTATCGCTGATCGCCTCCATGCGTTTCTGCAATTCTTCAGCCCGCGCCAGCTGGTCAGGTGTGGCTGCTGCGATGACACGGCGCACCATCAGTGGCTCGAGCGTTATGCGCAGCTCATAGAGTTCGCGTACGACGTCGATATCCAGTGACTTCACGAGGGCGCCGCGGTGAGGGTCGAAAACCACGAGACCCTCGGTCGCCAGGTCGCGCAATGCCTCTCTTACCGGCGTCGTACTGACGCCCAGCTGCTCGGCGATCTCGGTCTGCGCCAGCCGCTGGCCGCTGCGGAGTGTTCCGCCCAGCACCGCTGAACGCAGGACCTCGCGGACATATTCATGAGCGGTACGTGATCGTGGCGTGGTGGTGAGGGCGCGCAGTCGCGGCCGCTCTTCCGGAAGCCCGGTGGGCTGGCCGCTTGGTACATCAGTCATACGAGCGCCGTCCCTTCACGACCGCCGCAATGTGCCCCGAGCGGCGAACTCCTCGGCGATCCTATTGCGACATGACCGTTGCCGGACCAGTGCCCACAGGAGCAAGCGTGCCTTGAGCGGCGTGAGCCAGCCAGCCGGAATGGCGCCCCGGGCAATCAAGTCCTTCTCGGAGCCGGCGAAGCCATAGGACTTCCAGCCTGTGGAGCCGGCTCCGGTGCGGCTAGCGAAGACGACGACGAACCGTTCGGTTGCCGTGCTGACCGCGTTTGCGAACTCTGACGACACATGGCCAACGCCCAGCGCTGCGATGACCGCCCCGTCGTACTCCGCCTCGACCAGGTGGGTGAGCAACTCACCGGAGTCGGCCAGATGCGTGGTCAGCAGCGCAACCCGCGGATCGGCGACGCTATCCCCCTGGCCGGCCAGTGGCGGGTGCCGCTGGAAGTGATTTCCCCAGGCCGGGGACCCCTCGACCAGGCGGGCGAGTGGTCCGAAGACCGGCGAACCGAACGCGTCGACCGCCATCGCGTCAACTTTGCAGACCCGGGACGCGGCGTGGATCTCGTCGTTCATCACGACCAGGACGCCGAGGCCGCGGGCGCCAGGGTCCACGGCGGTTGCCACGGCGGCGAGCAGGTTGGCAGGCCCGTCGGATCCCGCCCGTTGAGGTGCGCGCATGGCTCCGGTCACGACCAGCGGCTGTGGTCTGTCCCAGTAAAGTTCCAGCAGGTAGGAGGTCTCTTCGAGGGTGTCCGTCCCCTGCACGAGCACGGCACCTGAGGCGCCTGCGTCTACCGCGGACCGGGCCCAGCTCAAGGCCTGATCGATGTCCGAGTAGCGCAAGGAGGCTCCCGGGAGCATGGCGAGCGTCGTTGCTGATACCGAGGCGACATCAGCAAGCCCGGGGACTTGAGCGACGAGGTCGGCAGCGCCCCACGCGGGCGCTACGCCCGACCCGGTGTCCGAGGTCATGGTGATGGTTCCGCCCAGAGAGCCGACCGCGACCGTAGGTTTCGCCATCTCGCTCCTTCTCCTTGACATCCTATAGTCGGCACTTTATAAAGTGCAGCATCTAGTGTGAAGTGTTTCGAGGGGATGGGATGTCGTCGAGGGTCGCAGGGCAGCGACCGCAAGGGTCCCCCTGCCCAGCTTCGCCGGCTCGCTCCTCACCGCACTGACCTGTCAGGTTCGCGTTGGAGGTGGTCCGCTTGAGTACGCGGAGCCGGGGTGCGGTTGCCAAGACCGGGCCGCGTCGCTGGCATGAACAGCGGTGGATCATCGACTCGGTCCTGCGTACCGACGGCCTCGAATGGGATCAGCCCCGCGTGGCGTACACCCTGCGGCCGATGGGCGTGGACGCGGCACCCGACTTCCAGGTCGCGCAGTCTCGCATCTCGAAGTTCGCCGACATCACGCCGGTCTTCACCGGGCTGGCCGAGCGCCGGGACCGGCTGGCTCAGGACGCAGAGAAGGCGGGGCGAGACGTCACCGCGCGCGAGCACTACTTCCACGCTGCCCTGCTATACGCCACCGCCGAGTGGCCGCTGTGGGAGGACAGCGCGCAGCTGACCGAGCTGGATGACCGGAAGAACCGCTGCTACGCCGCCTACGGGCGGCTGGCTGACCACCACGTGGAGCGGGTGGAGATCCCGTTCGGGGACGCCTGCATTCCGGCCTGGTTCCACCTGCCGCCCGGGTACGCCGGCGGACAGCTCCACACGGTCATCGCCTGCGGCGGCATGGACGCCCCCAAGGAACTCAACGTCAACCTGTACGGCGACAAGCTGCTGCAGCGCGGCTTCGCGGTCCTGTCTTTCGACGGGCCGGGCCAGGGCGAGGCGCCTGTCCGTGGCGTCAAGTTCACCCCCACCGCCTGGGTGGATGCCGGCGAGGCCATCATGCAGTGGTGCCGCGCCCGGGGTGAGATCGACAACGACAAGGTCGCCGGGTTCGGCCTGTCCTTCGGCTCGTACTGGATGTCGCAGATCGCCGCATCTCAGCCATCCCTGAAGGGTGCGGCGGTCGGCCTCGTCTGCCACGAACCCGGCGGCCACATGATCTTCGAGATGGCCTCACCGTCCTTCAAGGCCAGGTACATGTGGATGTCGGGCCTGGAACATGACGAGGCGGCCTTCGACCAGATGTCCTCGGAAATCGATTTGCGGCCCGTCATCGGGGGAATGCGGGTTCCCTGGCTCATCGTCGCCGGGGACGAGGACGAGCTATCTCCGCTGGAGCACAGCTACGACCTGGCGCGACGGTGCCCGTCCCCCTCGCCGATGCTGGTGTACCAGCAGGGGCGGCACGCGCTGTCGCTGCCGACCCCTTCCGTGGCCCTCGGCCCGAACTGGCTGACGTATGCGGCTGACTGGCTGCTGGACCGGGTCAACGGCGTGCCGGCGGCGGACTACGTCGACTACGTGCTGCCCACCGGCGTCATCGAGCGGCGGGCCCATCCCAAGGAGCGGCAGCGATGAGCGTTCTTCCAGACCTCGCGGCCGGCGACGTGGCGGTCGTCACCATCGACCTGCACCGTGGTCACCTCGACCCGGCTGTGGCGACGATGCCGCTGCCGGCCGACGTGTGCCGGCGGGTTCTCGCGGCCAATGCCGAGCTCCTGGCGGCAGCGCGGAATCGGGGTATCCCCGTCGTGCACGTGATGACCGCCTACAACGGCATCAAGGAGATCGCTTCCAACCCGTGGTGGGCCGCGGTCGCCGACACGGACGCTACGCGCGGTAACGTCCTGCGTCACCAGCTGCCCGGCAGTCCCGGGCTGGAGCTGATGCCGGAGATCCTGGACGAGACCTACGACCTGGTTGTCCGCACGAAGAAGCGCTATGACTGCTTCCACGCCACTGAGCTCGATCACCTGCTGCGCTCCCGCGGCCTGCGCACGCTCCTGGTAACCGGCGTCAACACCAACAGCTGTGTGCTTGCCACCACGGTGTCCGGCAACGTCAAGGACTATGCCATGGTCGTGGTGGACGGCGCCGTGGACACGATGGACCCGCAGCTGCACGAATCCGCCCTGGCTCTCATTCGCCAGGCCTTCGGCTGGGTGATCACGGTAAAGGAAGCCGTGACCGCACTGTGAGGGTCATCGACTCCCACGCACACGTGATTCCGCCGGGGCTCGTCAGCGCGATGCGGTCGGGCAGCGCCCCGGACGGCATCCGCCTTGAGACAGCAGCCGGGCGGCCGTGGGTGGTGCACCGGCAGGGCTACCGGTACCCGCTGCTCGCGGCGTTCCACGACGTGGCGGCCCGGCTGGCTGCCATGGACGCGGCCGGCATCAGCCTCGCCGTTCTCTCCTGCTCGCCCACCCTGTTTCTGTACTGGACCGACGCGGCGACCGCCGCGGACGCCGCGCGGCTGGTCAATGACGGGATCGCCGAGATGGTGGCCCAGGCGCCTGACCGCTTCGCCGGTATGGCGTCTCTTCCCTTGCAGGATCCCCCGGCGGCCGCTGCTGAGCTCCGTCGCGCGGTCGGGGAACTGGGCCTGAAAGGCGCGCACGTGGGGCCGCACGTGGAAGGAGTCCCGCTCGACGACGCCTCCCTGCGCCCGGTGCTCCAGGCCGCGGTGGACCTCGGCGTGCCATTGATCGTGCACCCGTACTTCGTGGGGCCGTCTCCGTCGCTGGGCGACTTCTACCTGACCAACCTGCAGGGGAACCCGTGGCAGACCGCCGTCTGCGCGTCGCGGCTCATCCTGTCAGGAACCTTGGACGCGCTGCCCGCGCTGGACGTGATGCTGGTTCACGGCGGCGGCCACCTGCCGTATCAGATCGGGCGGCTCGACCACGGCTACCAGGTGCGTCCCGAGGCGCAGCGGCCCGCCGCGACGCCTGGTGCCTACCTGCGGCGGTTCCATTACGACACGCTGCTCTACCGGCCGGATGCCACGCGCTGGCTCATCGGCCAGGTGGGTGCCGACAGGGTCCTCTACGGCACAGACATGCCCTTCGACATGGACGGCGGGCCGCTGCTCCAGCAGCTGGGTGAGGGGCTGGCCGACGACGTGCAGACCGCGATCGCGTACCGGAACGCCGAGCGGCTCTTCGTTCTCAGAAAAGGAAACTGACGTGCCAGAGACCGTCCTCCTGCACATCGACGGCAAGGAGATCCCGGCCGCCGACGGCGGCACGTTTGAGGTGCGCAGTCCCGCGGACGGCACGCTGCTCTTCGACGTCGCCGCCGCGACCGCCGCCGACGTCGCCGCCGCGGTCGCGGGCGCGCGAGCGGCCTTTGCCGACCAGCGCTGGCGCGGCATCCGCGCCCGGGACCGGGCCCGCATCCTCAACCGCGCGGCCGCGCTGCTGGGCGAGCGTATCGATGAGTACGCCCGGATGGAGACCCTTCAGATCGGCCGGCCGCTGCGAGAGATGCGCGCGCAACTCAAGCGGCTCCCGGAGTGGCTGGAGTACTTCGGCGCGGTGGCGCAGACCGACGAGGGCAGGGTGCCCGACTTCGGATCTGGCCACCTCAACGTGGTGCGCCGGGTGCCCCTGGGGGTCGCCGGGCTGATCACGCCGTGGAACCACCCGTTGCTGATCACGATGAAGAAGGTTTCCGCAGCCCTGGCCGCTGGCAACTCGCTGGTGATCAAGCCGAGCGAGCTCGGGCCGGTGGTGCCGCACCACCTCGCCGTCCTGCTCGAGGAGGCCGGCGTGCCGGCCGGCGTTGTCAACGTTGTGCCCGGCTTCGGCGCCACGGCGGGGAAAGCGCTGTCAGAGCACCGGGGGCTGGCCAAGCTGGACGTCACCGGCGGCACCGAGACCGGCAGGGTGATCGCCGCCAATGCGGGCCGCGCCCTGATCCCGGTCACGGCCGAGCTCGGCGGAAAGGCCCCGGTCATCGTCTTCGACGACGTCGATGTCGATGCCGCCGTCGCGGGGATCCTGTTCGCGGCCTTCATCGCCACCGGGCAGACCTGCGTTCAGGGAGCCCGCGTGCTCGTGGCGCGCGAGCGATACGACGCGGTGGTCGATGCGCTCGTGAGCCGTACACGCGCGCTACGGCTCGGCGACCCTCTCGATCCGCAGACCCAGATTGGCCCGCTGGTGTCGCAGGCCCAGCGGAACCGCGTGGCCGGAGCCGTTGACCGGGCCGTCACCCAGGGCGCAACGGTGTTGTGCGGTGGCCGCGTCCCGGCCGGGACGTCCCTCGCGCGGGGGTGGTTCTACGAGCCGACCGTGGTCGCCGACGTCACGCCCGAGCACGACCTCTGGCACGAGGAGGTCTTCGGCCCGGTCACGACCGTTACCGCCGTCAGCTCCGAGGCGGAGGCGATCGGCCTGGCCAATGACTGTCCGTACGGCCTCGCCGCGTCTGTGTGGACCCGTGACATCGGCCGGGCGATCAGGGTCAGCGAGCAGCTTGACGTCGGGATTGCCTGGATCAACGACCACCACCGCATCGACCCTTCCTCCCCATGGGGCGGGGCGAAGGACAGTGGAATCGGATCCGAGAACGGGCTGGAGTCCTACCGGGCTTACACCCGCCAGCAGAGCCTGGTCATCAAGTCCGCCGGCGAGCCGTTCGACTGGTTCGCCACCGCCGACGAGATCCGCTACTCGTAGGAGAGGGACATGCCGGATGCCGACCTCGTCATAGCCGGGGGCACTGTCGTTCTCCCGCACGGACGCCGGCCCGCCAACGTGGCGGTAACCGGCGGGGTCATCCGCTATCTCGGCCCGGACCTGCCCGCCGCCCGTACCACGGTGGACGCTACGGGGCTGCTGCTGTTCCCCGGCGGCGTGGACACCCACGTGCACCTGATGGACCCCGGCAGCCCCGAGCGCGAGGACTTCCCGACCGGAACCAGCGCAGCCGCGGCCTCCGGGGTGACCACGATCATCGAGCACAGCCACGGCCAGCCGGTCCGGACCGTGGCAGAACTCCGCGACAAGCTCGGCTACCTGGACGGCCGCTCCAACGTCGACTTCGGCCTCGCGGCCCACGCGTGGCCGGGGCGGACGGGCGAGGTCGCCGGGCTGTGGGACGCCGGGGTCGCTTTCTTCAAGGCCTTCACCTGCACCACCCACGGCATCCCCGGGCACGACGCCGCTGCCCTCAGCCGCCACCTCGACGCCACCGCGTCAGCGGGTGCGGTCAGCCTGCTGCATTGCGAGGACGAGTCCCTCACCGCAGCGGCGGAAGCGCTCCTCAAGGAGCAGGGCCGCTCCGACAACGCTCTGCTGATCGACTGGCGCAACCGGGAAGCCGAATTGGTCGCGGCCGCCGTCGCTTCGCTCCTGGTCCGCCGCGCCGGCGCGCGAGCGACGATCGCGCATGTCAGCAACCCCGAGGTAGCCGAGTACGTATCCGCCGAACGGGCGCGCGGCGCCGCGCTGGCCGCTGAGAGCTGCCCGCAGTACTTCCTGCTGCGGGAGGACGAGGTCCACGAACACGGCCCGCTCCGCAAATTCACGCCGCCGGCGCGCGCGCGAACCGACGACGACGAAACGCGGATGTGGCGGTTGCTCCGCGACGGCGTCCTCACCCACATGTCGACCGATCACGCGCCCTCGACGCTCGCACAGAAGCGCGCGGGAGACATGTGGAACGTGCACTTCGGACTGCCCGGCCTTGACAGCACCATGGCCCTGCTCCTGGACGCGGCGGCCCGCGGCCAGCTGGCCTACGAAGACGTGGCCCGGGTGTACTGCCAGAACCCTGCGCGGCGCTATGGGCTCTGGCCTCGCAAGGGGCAGCTGGCCCCCGGGGCGGACGCCGACATCGCGCTCGTCGACCCGGCTGTCCGGCGCACGCTCCGCAATGACGACGTCCTGTCCAAGGCGGGCTGGACGCCGTTCGACGGCCGGGAGGTGACGGGGCAGGTCGTCCGCACCTATCTGCGCGGCCGGCTGATCGCCGCGGACGGCAAGCCTGCCGACGAGCGTACCGGCCGCTTCCTGCGCGGGGCCGGTGCGGCGCGCGATCCCGCATGACCCGGGCTTGACCCCGGGGTTCCGCTCCCGCGGAACCGCACGAGTCCTTCCACCACGACCGGAGAGAGCAGATGACTGCCGACGCTACCAGCGACGTGGCGATGCCCTTGGCCAACTACGCCCCCTTCCGCCGGGCAGGTGATCTCGTCTACTTCGCCGGGATCACCGCTGCCGACCCGGCGGCCGGGCGCGTAGTGACCGGTTACGGCGACCTTCCCGAGCACGCGCGGGCGGAGGCCGGCCAGACCGGGGAGATGTCGACTGACGAGCAGGA
The DNA here is from genome assembly GCA_031254715.1 of Nocardiopsaceae bacterium. GTDB lineage: Bacteria > Actinomycetota > Actinomycetes > Streptosporangiales > Streptosporangiaceae > JAIRTY01. The sequence goes on from JAIRTY010000693.1 coordinate 8,246, forward strand.
GGGGCCTATTGCCGCCCAGTCCTGGTACGTCCTCGACGCCCTCCGCCGGACGGTCGAGTCCGCCGGCGGCACGCTCGAGGACCTCGTCAATGTGACGCAATACTTCACGGACCTGCGCGACTACCCCATTTACAGCCGCGTCCGCGCCAAGTTCTTCCGGGTGCCGCCGGCAAGCACATGCGTGGGAGTCACCGGGCTCCTGCCCAACCGGCTCAGCCGGCTCGAGGTGCAGGCGGTGGCGTACATCCCGGGCCGGGAGTAGGTCCCGATGTCCGCAGTGCTTGAGGCCTGTGCGATCAGCAAGGCGTTTCCGGGCGTCCAGGCCCTTGACGATGTCTCTCTGGCGCTGCTGCCCGGCGAGGTGCACGCCCTCGTGGGCGAAAACGGTGCGGGCAAGTCCACGCTGATCAGCATCCTGTCGGGGGCGGAGCAGCCAGACGCCGGGCACGTGGCGGTGAATGGCAGCGAGGTGCACCTTGCGAGCCCTGCGGTCGCCAGGAAGCACGGCGTTGCCACGATCTTCCAGGAGCTGTCGATCGAGCCCTGGCTCAGCGTGGCGGCGAATGTCGTGCTCGGGAACGAGCCGGGCCGGATAGGGATGAGGGCGCTCCTGTCTGCCCGGCGAGCAGAGACGGTCGCGCGCGAGGCGCTCGACCGTCTCGGCGCCCACGACGTCCCGGTGAAGGCGGAGGCCGGCCGGCTCACGACGGGCCACAAGCAGCTCGTTGAGATCGCTCGCGCGCTGACGCTGGACGCCGCCGTTATCGTCATGGACGAGCCGACGTCGTCGCTGCCGCACCGGGACGCCGCGCGTCTCCTGCAGATCATCCGGCAGCTCCGGGACCAGGGACGCGCGATCTTGTTCGTCTCGCACCGGCTCGACGAAGTCAAGCAGATCGCGGATCGGGTCACGGTGCTCCGCGGTGGCCGGCATGTCGTCACCCTCCCGGTCGGCGAGCTCTCCACGAGCCGGATGATCGAGCACATGACCGGCCGGCGGGTCGGCAGCCTGTTCCCGCCGCGCTCCGACTCGGTCGGGGAGGTGGTCTTCCGGGCCACCGGTCTGACCAGTGCGGGTGCCTTCGAGGATGTCTCGTTCGAGGTCCGCCGCGGTGAGATCCTCGGCTTCTCCGGCCTGATCGGGGCTGGCCGGACGGAAGTGATGCGGGCCATCGTCGGCGCTGATCCGCTCGACGCGGGAGAGATCGAGTTCGAGGGACGGCGGCTGTCTATCCGGTCACCCCGGGATGCCATCGCCGCCGGAATCTCCTACCTGCCAGAGGACCGGAAGGACCAGGGCCTGGTCCTGCAAATCTCCGCCCGCGAGAACATGGTGATGCCCACCCTGAAGGTGTTCTCACCCAGCGGGATTATCCGCGGCGGCAGGATCCGGCGCACGACCACGGAGATGGGCCGCCGGATCGGGGTCCGTGGTGACCTGGACCGGGCGGCGGCGAACCTCTCCGGCGGCAACCAGCAGAAGGTGCTCATCGCCAAGGGGCTGGTGTCGCAGGCGAAGCTGATCATTTTCGACGAGCCGACGCGCGGGGTCGATGTCGGCGCGAAATTCGAGATCTACGAGCTCATCCAGAGTCTGGCAGCCAAGGGCGTGCCGATCATTCTCGTCTCCTCCGAGCTTCCGGAGATCATGAATGTCGCACACCGTGCTGTGGTCATGTCCGGCGGACGGGTCCACGGGGAATTCAGCGCCGCAGACTTCACCGAATCAGAACTGCTCGCCGCAGCGTTCGCGGCATTCCGGAAGCGAGAGGCAACGGGTGCACGTCATGAGTAATCCAGCCGCGGAGACGACCGTTCGCGGTGAGCCCGCAGCGTCCGCGCCGGGTCCCAGGGTGCTGCGCAGGCTCTCCCGGATTGACTTGCGCCAGGTCGGCCTGCCGGTGGCGGTCGTTGTCATGATCGTCGTGTTCGCGGTCAGGTCTGACGTGTTCCTGACGCCGACCAACTTCCAGAACGTCGGCCTGGACGCCGCCGCGCTGGCATGCGTGGCGTGCGGACAGACCTTTGTCATCCTCACCGCCGGCCTCGACCTCTCGGTGGGCTCCAACGTCGCGCTGGTCAGCGTGGTGTGCGCGATGGGCTTCCGCGACCACGGCTGGTGGGCGGGGATCGGGTTCGGGCTAGTGGCCGGCCTGGCGATCGGCCTGCTGAACGGGCTAGTCGTGACGCGGCTGCGGGTGGCGCCCTTCATCGCCACCCTGGCCATGATGTCGGTCGCCTCGGGTCTCGCGCTCAACCTCAGCGGAGGCACCCCGCTGACCGGGCTTCCGATGTCGTTCACAGCGCTGGCCTACAAGCGGCTCGCCGGCTTTCCCCTGCCCGTCATCATCGCGATTGCCCTGATGGTCCTGGCCTACCTGGTGCTCCGCATCTCACGGCTGGGCCGCTACATCTACGCCACGGGGGGCAACAGCGAAGCCGCCCGGCTATCCGGGATCAATGTGCGCGGCACCGAGGTCGCGGCGTACATGGTCTGCGCACTCCTGGCCGCCGTCGGCGGCTTCATCCTGACTGCGCGCGTGTCCTCTGGCCAGCCGACGCTCGGCAGCGATCTCGCGCTGCAGTCGGTTGCAGCCGTTGTCCTCGGCGGCGTGTCGCTGTTCGGTGGCCGCGGCGGCATGCTCGGCGTCGCTGTCGGGGTCATTTTCGTCAGCATTCTCTCAAATGGCCTGAACCTGCTCGGCGTCTCCTCCTACACCCAATTGATGGTGATCGGCGTCGCCATGGTGGCGGCCATCGCGTGGGACCGATACCTCGCGAGGAAATGGCAGACGCGAGGTGAGGCCGCCTGACGTGGCGGCAGCTCCCGGTGGTGTCCCGAACTCCCGCACGAAAGGAAGGTCTAGTCAGATGTTCGGCAATAGAAGGTTGCTAACCGTCGGGCCGCTACTGGTCGCCGGCGTCATGGCCCTTACCTCCTGCGGCGCGTCCAATGGCGGGTCCTCCGGCGGGGGCTCGTCGGGGTCCAAGACGATCGGCGTATCCGTGCCCACGGTCGAGGGGCCGTTCTTCACCGGCATGCTGTACGGCATCGAGCAGCAGGCCAAGAAGGACGGGTACAAGGTGACCATCCTGTCCGCTGGTAGCTACAGCAACGTCGACCAGCAGGTCAACCAGATCCAGACGCTCACCGCCAAGAAGGTCGACATCATGCTGGTCGACCCGGCGGATCCGACGGCGACGCAGGGCCCGATCCAGCAGGCAGTCAGCCAGGGCATGGTGACCCTGGGCTCTGGCGACCCCGCGCCCGGCGCCCAGGGCTCGGTTTCGGCCTCCCACTGCACGGTCGGCAAGGACCTGGCGACCGGGGCCAAACAGCTCCTGCCGCACGGCGGCACCATGGGGGTGCTGGCCGGACCGGCCGGCGCCTTCTGGTCTACCGAGCGGCTCAAGTGCTTCAAGCAGGACATCGCCGGCACCGGGATCAAGATCGTGGCGGACAAGGCATCGAACCCGGACATTTCCGATGGCCTGTCGATCGCGTCGGACTTCCTTCAGCGCTATCCCAGCCTGGACCTGGTGTACGGGGCGGACGACACCGTCGGCGACGGTGGCGCGCAGGCCGTGCAGGCGGCGCACCGCTGCGGCAAGACGCGCGTCCTCTCCGCGGTCTTCGGCCAGCAGGCGCAGCAGCTCATGAAATCCGGCTGTCTCAGCTATGACGTAGCGCTCCAGCCGGTGCTCATCGGCCGCCGGGCCGTCGAACTCGGAGTCGCCATGAAGTCGGGCAAGAAGCCGGGCAATACCAACCTCGAGATCCCGAACGTCGCGATCACGCCCAAGAACATGAGCAGCGTCGACATCGGCGATATCCGGGCGCCGCAGGGCTGGAAGCCGTCGGTCTGAGGAGAAACCTGACATGAGCGAACGCGTGACCGTCGTGCTGAACCAGCAGCAACGCGAGCTGCTCGATGAGACCGTCGAGCGCTTCCCCGGTAAGAGCCGCGAAGAAGTGCTCCTGCAGGCGCTGCGGGAGTTCTGTGCCGAGCAGGGCACGAGCACCGGTCCCGGCCGCTAGTGGCCCCTCGCCGGGTGCGCACTCCGGTCCGGCAGGCGTGCGCACCCGCGAGCGGCCCAACGAGAATTCGAGGAAGAGCGTGGACAGGGAACTGCTGTACGAGACGGTCATCGAACCTGGGACCGGCAAGGCCCTCGAGCTACTGCGCGGCCAGGTCCTGCGGATCGAGCAGCTTGCGGACGGCGGCCAGTGCGCCGACTTCAACTGCTTCAACCTGCACGACTACAAGGAGCACTTCCATACGGCACGGACTCGTCACGTGCATGGGCTGCAGCCGTCCACCGGCGCCTACCTGTGGTCCGCCCCGCCCCGCGACCGCCCGATCGCGGTCGTCGTCGCCGATACCGTCGGCAGCAACGACATCCTGTACGGCCGTTGCAGCGCCTGGCTCTACGACTACCAATACGGCCTGCCTGTCCATGCCAACTGCCACGACATGCAGGCTGAGGCACAGCGCGAGTACGGCCTCACGCCCGACGACGTGCACGACTCGTTCAACTTCTTCATGAACACGGGAGTCGATCAGGAGGGGCGCCCCTACATCGGCCCGAACATGGCGCGCAAGGGCGACTACGTGGAAATCATGGCGCTGATCGACACGCTGATGGTGGCCAACGTCTGCGGTGCCGACGTGATGGCGACCAACAACTTCCAGTACAAGCCCCTCCGCCTGGCCGTCTATGCCGGCGCGGAAGGGGAACTGCGCGGCTACGAGAGCCGTCCCGAGATGCGCCGGTTGCAGACCCAGCGCACCCCGGAGCAGTTCCGGATCAAGGAGGTCAAGCCCACCCGCGAGCTGACGCGCGATCCGTCCTATGTCCCGGACTTCATCAACGTGCCCATCACGCTTGCTGATGTCTCGGTCGAGCTGACCGACGAGGATGCCGCGCTGCTCGACGGCCTGGTAGGGACCGGGGACTTCGGCACCAGCCGGGGCGAGGCACTCCGGTGGGCGTTCCACCACTGGTGGATCAAGCGGTACATGCAGGGGCCGAAGCACCTGGACCGTGAGTCGGCTCAGGCCTGACGCTGCGGTGGCAACAACTCTCGTGAAGGGCGGTGGCATCCTCACCATGGATGCCACCGCCTCGCAGATCCCCTCCGGGTTTGTCCTGGTCGAGGGCACCCGGATCGCCGCCGTGGGGCCAATGTCGGACGCGCCAGCTGACGACGGCGTCGACGACGTCATCGACGCCTCGGGTGCCTGGGTGACGCCCGGTTTGATCAACATGCATCAGCACCACTGGTACCACCTGCTGAAGGGCATGTCGGAGGGCCTCTATCTCGAAGACTGGGTTACCCGGATCCTCCTGCCCGCCGGTGCGGCGCTGCGGCAGGAGGACTACCTCGCATCGATGCGGCTGGCAGCGGCCGACATGCTACTCACCGGCACGACGTCCTTCTTCAACCACTCGGTCACAGAGGTGGACGCATCGCTGGCCGGAAACCTGGCCGAGGTCTCTCGACGGACTGGCATCAGGCAATTCTTCGGCAAAGAGCTCCGCGCGAACACCGTGCTCCCGTCCCCGGAGCACCGCGCCCAGGTTGAGGACTTGCTGACCCGGTTTCCGCACGGAGTTGATGATCGTTTCAGCGTGAACCTGGCGATCGAGTCGGGAGAGCACTGGCTCCAGGTCGGTGCCATGGACGCGGACCTTGCAAGCTACGCCGGGCACCTCGTCCGCCGGTTCGGCATCCCGGTCTCGGACCACGTCACCGGCGGGACGCTCTTCCGCAGCGTCACTGATTTCCGGCGCCGCGAAGGTTGCGGTGAGGTGCAATGGCTGGCCAAGCACGGACTCTTGACCGATCGAACGCTTCTCGCCCACGCGGTGTGGATCGACGAGAGCGAGATGACGGCGGCAGCGGAGGCTGGCGCGTCGGTCGTTGCGTGCCCCTCGAGCGGGGCATTCACCGCAGGAGGAACGGCGCCACTGCGATCCTTCGCAGCCGCCGGGCTGAATACGGCACTAGGCACGGACGGGCCCATGGTGAACGACTCCGTGGACATGCTGGGACAGATGAGAGAGGCCTTTCTGCTGTCCAGCTCCAAGTACCTGACGCCCGCCGCCGTTGGAACGAGTCAGCTGTGGGCCATGGCGACCCGTAACGGCGCCCGGGCGCTCGGCTTGGAAGGGCAACTGGGTGAGTTGTCGCCCGGCGCAGTCGCTGATCTCGTGGTGTTCGACCTCTCCGCGCCGCGTTACGGTGCGGCGCTCAACCCGCCGGCGAACCTCATCCTCTCTGGCGGGAGCCCGCAGCCGAAGTGGGTCATCGTGGGAGGGGAAGTGGTCGTCGATCCGGGCGGCCTGGTGTCGATGGATACCGGCGAGGTAGTGGCAGAGGCCCGGGAACGAGGCCGAGAGCTTGCTGCCCGCGCTGGGCTTGAAGTGCGGTGACCAGCCTGAGAAAACATGGTGCGGGTGGACTGTCATGGGATGATGGTGACCTTGCCCTTAGCCTGGCCCGCCTGGTGCTCACCGTGGACAAGGGCGAGGTCGGCCAGCCGATGGGATCGGGAGACCTCGACGGTGAGCTCGCCGGCATCGATGAGCTTGACGATCTCGGTGAGCTGGCGTGGGTCGTTGCGGGCGAGGAAGTGGACGGCTGTGATTGGCGCACCGGCGGGTGGCTGGACCGGTGTGGCGATCGAGATGATCACGCCGCCTGGCCGGACGAGAGGGACAAGGCCGGCCGCGGCCGTAGGTGTGATGGGGGCGAGGTTGATGACGGTGTCGACTGTGTCGTCGAGCGCGCCGGCGATGGATGTGCTGGTGTAGTCGATGATCTGGTCGGCGCCGCGTGCGCGGACCGCCGTGACGCTGCGCGGGCTCGCGGTGGCGATCACTGTTGCCCCGGTGCGTTTGGCGAGCTGGACGGCGAACATGCCGACGCCTCCGCCGGCGCCGTTGATCAGGACTCGCTGCCCAGCGGTGAGATGAGCGTGCTCATGCACGGCCTGATAGGCGGTGAGCGCCGCGACCGGGACGACGGCGGCGTTGGCCAGCCCTATGGCCTTGGGGGCGGCGGCCAAGACGTCAGCGGAGGCGGCAACGTATTCGGCCGCCGCACCGCCGTGGTCGAGGCGACCTATCACCCGGTCACCCACGGTGAACGAGCTGGTCTCGACTCCGGCCTGCGTGATCGTGCCGGAGACATCGAAGCCGAGGGTGTAGGGCAGGTCCACGGGCAGCACGTCTTGCAAGTGCCCGGCGCGGAGCGCGGCGTCGGAGGGGTTGAAGGAGGTCGCGGCGACCCGGACCAGCACTTGGCCCGGATCAGGCACCGGTACGGGTACCTCCTCGTAGCGGATGACGTCGGGGCCGCCATACTCGTGGATGCGCGCGGCTCTCATGGTGGCGCGGAAAGCCGTGCCGGTCGTGCCGGTGACCAAGATCTTGCCCTGCCTGCGCATTAGCTGTCCTCTCCCGCAAAGGCTCAGCGGCACGACTGTGCGGCCGCGATTCAGGCACTGCGTCCTGGAATGAACCGTAGGAAGGCAGGGGAAGATCTTCCATGCGTCAGAGTCCTCACTTTATACGCGATCATCTTCGGTCTTCCCCCGGAATAGACTTCCATCGTGGACGTGCTCAGTGATGTGATCGCCACCATGCGCACCGGACGGCCCCGCTCGGCGCGCGTTCAGTGGCACGCCCCCTGGGGACAGCGCTTCCCTGCCGCCCTCGGCTCGGCGGGCTTTCAGGTGATCCTCCAGAGCTCGTGCTGGCTCACCCCGCCAGACGCAGGTGCACCTCCGCTCCCCCTAGGGGTTGGCGACGTGGTGTTCTTCCCGCACGGGCACGGATACGGCCTGTCCGACAGCCCCGCCACCCCGCTGGCCGAGCCCGACTGCGACCCGCTCGACGACGCCGGCCTCTACGCCTCAGCGACCATCGGCGAGCCCCGGCACGCAGCTCCGACGGTGACACTCTGCGGCGGATACCAACTCGACCCCACCCGGGCACACCCGCTGCTTCACGACCTGCCCGACATGATCCACATCCCCGCCCGCCTCGGGCACCGCGCCCAATTGCACGCCGCGGTCGACCTGCTTGTCGGCGAGCTCGATCACCCCCGCCTGGGCACCGACACCATCGTGCCCGCCCTGCTGGACACGCTGCTCCACTACATCCTGCGAGATTGGTTCGACGAGCACGCCAAGCGCAACGCAGACACCGGATGGGCCGCGGCACTGGCCGACCCGGCGATCAGCGCCGCGCTTCACGCCATCCACCGCGCCCCGGCTCACCCCTGGACCGTCGCAACTCTGGCGGCTCAAGCGGGACTGTCACGCGCCGCCTTCGCCAAACGGTTCGCCACCTTGACCGGCCAACCACCCCTGACCTACCTGACCTGGTGGCGCATGACGACCGCCGCACGACTGCTGCGCGTCTCCGACACTCCACTCAGCCAACTAGCCGACCAGGCCGGCTACACCTCCGAGTTCGCCTTCGCTAACGCCTTCAAACGGGTGTACGGCACCGCGCCCGGCCGCTACCGCCGGCACAGCCAAGCGGGAACGCGAAGCCAACCACACCACCCGGCTACGGACCCAACGCTTTCCCCATCGGGTGGGTCTGCTCGAACGCCAAGCCGACGTTGAGCACATCCTGCTCACCCAGTGGCTTGCCGATCACTTGCAGTCCTACGGGCATTTCGCCGGCGAGGCCGCAGGGCAGGGACAGCGACGGAAGACCGACAAGGTTGGCTGGCCCCACCAGCCTGATGAGGTTAGAGATGATGTCGACGTCTGTACCGTTGATCGTGGCCACCTGATCACCGATCTTCGGCACCTTCAGCGGGATCGTCGGTGCGACGAGGACATCCACCTGCTGAAATGTAGTCCGGAACTGATCGCGGAGGCGCTCGCGGAGCTGCTGAGCGGTCAAGTAGTCGACGGCGGACGGCAGGGCACCGCACTCGAGCAGGAACCGCACCTCTGGCCCGTAGTCGTCCGGCCGCTCTCGCAGAGTGGCCTGGTGGACCGTGGTGGTCTCGGCGGTGTCGATGATCGTTAGCGCATACATGCCGTCCCTCAGCCCGCCGACGTTCACCGGCCTGATGACCGCCCCGAGGCGCCGCAGCTGGTCGATCACGTCAGTCACGAGTGAGGAGATGTCATCGTCCACGTCGGCGAAGTAGAAGTCCTTCTCGACGCCGATGACAGTGCCGGTGAGGTCGGTGCGCAGCGAGTTGAAGGTGCTAGTCGGTGGCCGCTGCAAGCTAGCGGGATCCTTCGGGTCCCAACCGCTGATGACGTCGAGGAGGATAGCCGCGTCAGCGACGGACGCCGCGATCGGGCCAACGTGGTCCAGTGTCCAGGCCTCAGGAAAGCAGCCGTAGCGGCTGACTCTGCCATAGGTGGGTTTGAGCCCGACTACCCCGCACATGGATGCGGGGATGCGGATCGAGCCGGAGGTGTCTGAGCCGAGCGTGCCCGGCACCATCTTCGCAGCAACGGCGGCGGCAGAGCCGCCACTCGACCCGCCAGGGATCCGATCGGTATCCCAGGGATTGCGGCAGGTCCCGAAGTAGGGATTGTCGGTTGTTGCACCGAGGGCGTACTCGTGCATATTGGTCTTACCGACGATGATCGCACCCGCTGCAGCCAATCGTTCCACGGCGGTCGCGGTGTAGTCGGGGACGAAATCACCATGGATCTTCGACCCCATCGTCGTCTTCCGGCCGCGCATATAGAGGTTGTCTTTGATGGCGACAGGGATGCCGTCGAGCGGGCCCCGGTAGTCCCCAGCGGCGATACGTCGATCGGCCTCCCGGGCGCTGCTGAGGGCATCGTCGGCGTAGATGGAGATGAAGGCGTTGATGTCGCTGTTCCCGGCGTGCACCGCGTCGAGCGCGGCCTCGGTGAGCCGCGTCGCCGAGACTTCGCGCCGCCGGACGCGCTCGGCAAGCCCCGCGACGGTCGAGGCCGCCGGCATCTCACTCATCCTGGGTCCTCCATGCCGTATAGGTGGTGGCCGGCTCGGCCGCCCCCGGCGTGTCGGCGAGTTGATCCCTCTGCGCAGAAAGCTCGTCCCAGTACGACTGGAGCTGAGCGCATTGGTCCTCGGCTGGCACTTGGTACCGCCCAACCGCTAGCAATGACTTGATGTCCACCGTCATCGCTGGTTCCTCCCTGCTGATTCCCGTTGACATACGCAGGTGTTACTCGGCGGTCAGCGCGGTCACGTCCACCTTCTTGCGCCGGACGTAAGACAAGCTGTAGATGAGGCCGAGGCCGAACAGGACTGCCACGATGATGAGGTCACTCAGAGTCTGCTGAGAGATGGCGATGAGGGAGCCGGCGCCGGCGATGATTGGCGGGATCGGCCACAGCGGCATTGCGAATGGGCGCACCGAGTCGCGCGACTTGATGCGATAGACGATCGCGGCCACGGCGACGAAGACATAGTTGGCGATTGTGAATACGGCGACGAACGTCACGGTGGCGACCAGGGAAAGCGTGAGGCAGAGGATGATGGCGAGTACGCCGATGAAAACGCTGGCGACCCAGGGAGCGTGAGTGCGCTCCCACGTCTGGTGGAGGGGCTTGCTGATGAATTCCGGCCACACCCTGTCGCGGCCACTCGCCCACAGGATGCGAGCGAACTGCAGGGTGATCGCCAGGCAGGCGTTGAACAAGGCGATGATGGCCCCGACGACCACGATCGTCCCCACTGTGTGCCCCCACTGTGCGTCGACCACATAGGTCAACGGCGTAGTCGAAGTGAGGTAAGTCTTGAGGCTGGGAGCACCCAGGGCAGCGCCGATGAAGCCGGCCAGTTCCAGAACAACCCCTACCAGGCAGGTGTACAGGACCGCCTTGCCGATCGTCCGGCACGCCCCCTTGGTTTCCTCGGCGAACGCGATAGCTGCGTCATAGCCGTTGACGGACTGCAAGGCCACCGCGACGGCACCGACTACGGCTCCTGTTCCCAGGGCGGTGAATTGGCCACCCGCGACGCCTTGGGCATGGGTGAACGTAGACAGGGACTGGCTGATGTTCGAGAACCCCGCCACCGCGATGACGATGATGACCAGCACCTCGAGGGTGAGGAAGATGCCGGTCATGATGGCGTTTGCATGAATCTTCAGCAGCGCCATGACAGTGACGATCGCCATGGCCACGGCTGACCAGATCCCCACATCGAGATTGGAGTTGAGCGAGTTCAGGTAGGTTCCGATCGCCAGGGCGATGGTGGCGGGGAGGAAGATCGCTTGCACGACGTAGCCGACAAGGGTAAGGAACGCTACGTGACGCCCGAGGACCCGGCCGACGATCGAGTAGATTCCGCCCGACACGGGGAATGCGGCGCCAAGTTCGGCCATGCAGTACGCAACGGTGACGGCGATGAACGCGCCTACCAGATACGCAATGACCGACCCGGTGCCGGCCAGGGCGACGACAGCGAGCCCGACCGACAGCAGTGAGCCGGTTGGCGTGATATCCGAGAGAGTCAGAGACATGTTCCCGGCCAGCGTCAGGCGCCGGTGGAACCGGCTTTCATACCCGAGTTCGGCTAGGCGCTGCTCGCCGGTGATCTCGTGGTCGGGCGGACGGGCCAGACTAGCCTTTTCGTGTGTGGTCATCGTGGCGGACTACCTTTCCTCAGGGGGCGGTCCAGCGCGTGACAGGAGTACCACTGTGCGGTCGCGCTGTGCGAGTCATGGGGCGGTTATCCACTCACTCGATACGGTGACCGCATCGAGGAGTTCCGGCAGGGGATCGACACCGATCCCAGGTCCTCTTGGTACGTCTAGGTGGCCGTCGTCGAGGCGGAACGGGGGGGTGATGTCAGTGTGGTAGTAGCGTTCGGGCGCCGACGTGTCACCGGGAAGGGTGAAGCCGGGAAGAGCCGCGAGAGCGAGGTTGGCGGCGCGTCCGACCCCGCTTTCGAGCATCCCCCCGCACCACACCGGCACGCCGTGTGCGGCGCACACGTCGTGGATGCGGCGGGATTCCAGCAGTCCGCCGACCCGCCCCGGCTTGATGTTGACAATCCGGCAGGCGCCCAGGCTGATCGCGGTTGCTGCGGCGCGCGCCGACGTGATCGACTCATCGAGGCAGATCGGGGTCCGCAGGACCTTGGCCAGCTGAGCATGGCCGAGGAGGTCTTCCTCGGCTAGGGGCTGTTCGATGAGCAGAAGGTTGAACTGGTCGAGCGCGGTCAGGTGCGCCGCGTCTCCGAGTGTGTAGGCAGTGTTCGCGTCCACCTGCAGCAGCAGGTCATCCCCGAAACGTTCCCGCACGGCACCGACCGGGATGAGGTCCCATCCTGGCTCGATCTTGAGCTTGATCCGCAGGTAACCAGCGTCCAGGTAGCCGGCGACCACGTCGAGGAGTTCGTCGACGGTGTCGGTGATACCGACGCTGACTCCGCAGGCCACCCTCTCCCGTACCGCGCCCAGCTCGCGGGACAGCGGTATGCCTGCGGCGCGGAGTTCGGCGTCGAGGACGGCGGTCTCCAGGGCAGCCTTAGCCATCCGGTGACCGTGGAACTGGGAAAGCAGCGGCGCTATCCGTACCGCAGTGAGATTCTCAGCGCCCAGCACGCGCGGGATCAGGAAGCGGCGCAGAACGTCGCCGCAGGAGTCGATGTACTCCGACGAGTACACCGGCGCTGACATGGCCACACACTCACCCCAGCCGTCCGCCTCCGCGCTCGACGCACGCACCAGCAGGACGCCGCGAACTTCCTGGACACCGAAGGAGGTCCGAAACGGTGCCACCAGGGGCATGTGCAGCTGGCGCAGCTCCACCCCGGTCAGTCTCATTGCGCGCCCTCCTTACCGCTTGCCGAGTTGTCCCCGGTTGCGACGACATACCAGCCGCGAACGTCGAAACCGCGGACCGCGCCCCCTTCGGAGAACAGGCTCCCCATAATCGAGCGCACTGCGGTGCGCCACTGCTGTGCGGTCTCGGGGTCGTCCCGGCGTAGTGCCTCGATATCCGTTGGCACGCCCACCCCCAGCAGCGCGGCATCGGCGGGCGGCGCGTGGCGTTCAGGCAGACCCCGCTGCCCTACGGTCAGGACGTGGGCTGCCGCCGGGGTCGCGGCCATGGGCTCGGGCCGAGGCGGGTCCTGGAGAGAGGAGGCCAGGTCCCAGGTGATGAGCAGCCGGTCGCTGTCGGTGACACCGTTGATCCCATCGTTCATCGACCCGTAGAAGTTAGGCAGGTAGTCCCGTGCCTTGGCACCCAGCTTGGCCAGGTTGAAACTGGCATTGCGCGCCACCAGAGGGTCGAAGGTCCAGCTGACCGTCCCCACGCCATGCTCCAGCGCCCAGCCACGCTGATGGCATTTGAGCGCGTAGCCGATCCCGCGCCGGTGCTGCTCCGCCCGGACCCCGGCAATGTGGCTGTGCAGCATCCGGTCGCGCGGTGCGCCGAAGAAGCCTACGCAGCCGCCGGCCAGGTTGCCGTCGGCGTAGGCGCCGCTGACGTAGTTACCGGCCTTGGCCAAGGCCCGCAGCAGGCTTTCGTGCACCGGGGGAATGTCAGCGCCCCAGATCTCGGTCAGGATCGCGCTGAGAGTGGCCAGCTCCTCTCGGTCATACACCGAGCGGACCTCGACATTCGCGGCAGCCGCAGCCTGTTCGGCCCGGCGCACCGCTTCGCGGTACACCGGCGGCACGTCCGGGCCGGCTTCGACGGGGAGGTCGGTGCCGCTCACGGCCTGCTCCCGGAGCCCGGCCGATCCAGCGCATCGCCTACCAGCGCGGTCAGCAGAGCCGTACGGCGGGGCAGGTCTGCCACGCTGACATGTTCGTGGTCGGCGTGCGCGCCACCGCCGACGGCACCGAGCCCATCGAGAGTGGGAGTGCCAGCCCCCGCCGTGAAGTTGCCATCCGAGCCACCGCCGACCGAGGCGCCGCGCAGCGTCCCAATGCCAAGTGCCTCCGCGAACTCAACGGCGCGGGCGAACAAGCCGGCGCTTGCCGCCTCCTCCAGCGGGGGGCGGTTCGGTCCGCCTATCACCCGCAGGCCGGCCTCGGAGAGGAACGATGGCAGCGCGTGCATCGCCGCATCGACCCGCTGCTGCTCCGTCACCGTCCAGGCGCGGACGTCGACCGCGAG
>JAIRTY010000696.1 GCA_031254715.1 Nocardiopsaceae bacterium
CCCGCCGACGGGTACTCCGACCTGGCGTTCCGCTCCCGGAACCCCGGCACGGCCAGCGTCACGGCGAACGGGCTGCCGCTGACCGGACAGCTCACCGGGAGTGCCGCGCCCGGCTGGTCAACCCGGGCCGATCGCGCCTACCTGACCGCGGGCATCAACAAGGTGACGGTCACCGGCACCGGCGGCCAGCTCACCCTGGACAAGCTGACCGTCACGCCGCTCCCGGCCGGCGACCCGGCCGTCCAGGCGGCAACCGCCACTTACCAGGCCGAGGCCGGTGCGCTCACCGGCACCGCCGCCATCGACAACAGCTACAGCCAGGCGAACGGCGGCGTCGTCACCGGCGTCAGCGACGGCAACGCGAACTCGCTCACGTTCACCGTGCGCGCCGCCGAGGCCGGCACCTACGACATGACCGTCCGCTACGCCAACCGGGAGGGGATCAACGCCAACCATTACAACCCGGACGTGATGACCGCCCCGGCCGACATCAGCGTGGACGGCAGGCCCACGTTCGGATTCAACTTCGCGAACACCTTCAGCTGGAACCAGTTCTCGACCGCAACCATCCCGGTGAACCTGCAGCAGGGGACCAACACGATCAGGTTCATCGCCAATCAGCAGTTCAACTACGACGGGAAGACGGTCGGGGTGATCTATTCCGGCAGCGACGTCGGGACACCGCTGCGGTCGGACACCGCCCCGAACATCGACCAGATCACGCTGGCGCCGGCCCAGCTCCCGGCCGGGCACTAGCACCACCGGTGCCCGGGCCGGCCAGGGCGCAGCCCGGGCACCCTACCGACCGGCCCCCGCAGCCGCGGGCCAGGCGCGCGGGCGGCTGGACTCCCGCACCACCAGGCTGCATGGCAGCAGCTGCTGGCCGGAACCGGGCCTGCCCTCGATGGCGGCCAGCAGCCGTTGGCCCGCCACCCGGCCCAGTTCCTGCAGGTTCATGTCGACCGTGGTGAGCGGGGGCCGGCAGGACGCTGCGATGACCTCCCAGTTGTCGAACCCGACCAGCGCCACGTCCCCGGGTACCTGGCGGCCTGCTTCCCGCACTGCGTCCGCCACGCCGCGCGCCAGCTGGTCGTTGCCGCAGAAGACGGCGTCGAGACCGGGCACCGACCGCAGCAGCACGTCAGCGGCCTGGCGGCCCCACTCCTCTGACCACTCTCCGTAAAGCGGCTCGCCGCCGGCCAGTTCCAGCCCGGCGGCTGCCAGCGCCGCCTGCGCGCCGCGCGCCCGCAGCCGCGCCGCCGTGAACCGCTGCGGCCCGGTCACATGCCCGATGCTGACCCGCCCGGTGCTGAGCAGGTGACGCACGGCCAGCGCGCCGCCGTCCTCGTCGTCGGGCACCAGCGAGAGGTCAGCCGGGTCGGTCGAGCTGGCCATCGCGTACACGACCGGGACCGGCAGGTCCTGCCCGATGGGCTCGCGCGGGTCCTGGCGCCGCCCGGTCACGATGATGCCGTCCACCCGGCGCTCGAGCAGCGTGCTGAGGTAGTGCCGCTCGCGGATGCGGTCGTCCCTGCTCTCGCACAGGAACACCGAGATCCGTCCCTGGCCGAGCGCGTCTTCCGCGCCCTGCATGACCGGGATGCTGAAGCGGCCGAAACTGTCGGTGGTGATCAGGCCCACGGTGAGGCTGCGCCCCGCGAGCAGGCCGCGGGCCAGCGCGTTCGGCTGGTAGCCGAGCTGCAGCGCGGCCTGCCGGACCCGCTCGATGGTGGCGGGACGCAGGCCCCCGCGCCCGTTCAGGGCCTTGGACGCGGTACCGAGGGACACCCCGGCCAGGCGGGCCACATCCCTGATGGTCACCGGGCCCCGGCTGACCCCGGGCGCGGGGGTGCGGGGGCGTTGCTCCCCCGAGCTGGCAGGGCTCGCGGTGGCCTCCGTTAGGTCGCCAGCGGTGCGGGTTTTACCTCTATCAGGGGCAAACCCGAACGCCTGGTGGTTGCGGGCAGCCGCGCGCCCTGGGCGGGCGGCGGCACCGCCCGGCACGCGGGGTTTCTGCCAGATGAGGGTAATCCCGAGATTCGCAAAAAGCTACGGATGGTGTTTCCGGCCGGCCTGAGACGGCTGCGCCCCAGCTGAGCCACCTTCATCTCAATCGCGTTTCGGCTGGTGGTTTTGCCTTGACCGCGGAGATTCTCCGGTCCTAGCCTCGCCTGGAAAAGGTTTTCGTCGAGCCGCCCCTCCGGAGGCCGCTGCCGTGGGTGTCTTCGCACAGCGCGACGGCGCGCTGGAGTGGCGGGGCGACCACGAGACCGTTCGCATCGAGCCATGGGGCACGGGCAGCGTGCGGGTGCGCGGCACGCTCTGGGGCGAGATCTCCGGCGACCTCCCGGGCGCGCTGGCAGCACAGCCGCCTCCGGGCCCGGCCGCGACGGCCAGCCCCGCCCCGCAAGGAACCGCCGCGGCGCCGGTCATGGAGCTGTCCGCCGACCTGGCGCGGCTGACCAACGGCGGCTTAACAGCCGAGATCTCCGCCGCCGGGCGGCTGCGCTTCCGCCGCGCCGGCGACGGGTCCGAGCTGCTGGCCGAGGCACGCCAGCACTTCACCGGCCCCCCGCCCCGCCGCTACGGGCCAGCCAGCGGCGGCTCGCACCGGTTCGAGCTCCTGTTCGCGGCCGCCGACGGCGAGCGGCTGTACGGGCTCGGGCAGCACCAGCACGGCCTGCTGGACCAGAAGGGCGCGGTCATCGACCTGGTCCAGCGGAACACGGAAGTGTCGGTGCCGTTCCTGCTGTCCTCCCGCGGATACGGGTTCCTGTGGAACCATCCAGGGACCGGCCGGGTGGAGCTCGGTGCGACCGCGACCCGGTGGGTGGCCGACTCGGCCCGGCAGTGGGACTTCTGGCTCACCGCCGCCGATGAGCCCGCCCAGATCCTGCGCCAGTACGGCGAGGTGGCGGGCCGGGCGCCGCAGCTGCCGGAGTGGGCGTCCGGGTTCTGGCAATGCAAGCTCCGCTACAAGACGCAGGACGAGCTGCTGGCGGTGGCGCATGAGTACAAGCGGCGCGGGCTGCCACTGTCGGTGATCGTCATCGACTACTTCCACTGGACCCGGCAGGGCGACTGGCGGTTCGACCCCGCCGAATGGCCCGACCCGGCCGGCCTGGTGGCCGAGCTCGACCGGCTCGGGGTCAAGCTGATGGTGTCCATCTGGCCGACCGTCAACCCCGCCAGCGAGAACTACCAGGACATGGCCGACCAGGGGCTGCTGGTGGCGAACGACCGCGGCATCGGGGTGCAGCTGGCGCTGTGGGACAAGGGCTCCGGAGACCGTCGCGCCCTGATGAGCTACTACGACGCGACCAGCGCGCGCGCTCGCGCCTACCTCTGGGCGAAGGTCAAGGAGGGGTACTACAAGCACGGGATCCGGGCCTGGTGGCTGGACGCCTGCGAGCCGGAACTCGTCCCCGAGCACCCCGGCAACCTGCGCTATCACATCGGCCCCGGGCTTGAGGTCAGCAACGCCTACCCGATGCTGCACGCCCGCGGCTTCTACGAGGCCATGCGCGCCGAGGGCGAGGACGAGGTGCTGCTGCTGTGCCGGTCGGCCTGGGCGGGCAGCCAGCGGTACGGCGCGCTGGTGTGGTCCGGGGACGTCGACTCCACGTTCGAGGACCTGCGGCGGCAGATCCCGGCAGGCCTCAACATCGGCCTGTCCGGCATCCCCTGGTGGACCACGGATATCGGCGGCTTCAAGGGCGGTGACATCCGCACGCCGGAGTTCCGCGAGCTGATCGTCCGCTGGTTCCAGTTCGGGGTCTTCTGCCCGGTGTTCCGGCTGCACGGCGTCCGCGAGCCGGGCAGCATGACCGGCGCGGGCCAGACCGGCGCCGCGAACGAGGCCTGGTCGTTCGGCGACGAGCAGTACGCGATCATCCGGGACCTGCTGTTCCTGCGGGAGCGCATCCGCCCCTACGTCATGGCGCAGATGAAGGCGGCGCACGAGACCGGGCTGCCGCCGATGCGCCCGCTGTTCCTGAACTTCCCGGCCGATGACACCTGCTGGCAGGTCGCTGACCAGTTCCTGCTGGGAGATGACCTGCTGGTTGCGCCCGTGGTGACGGCCGCGGTTTCCGAACGGGCTGTCTACCTCCCAGACGGCGCGACCTGGCTCGATGCCTGGACCGGCGAGGCAATACCGGGCGGCCGGTGGATCACAGCTCCCGCCCCGCTCGAGCTCGTCCCGGCTTATGTGCGCGAGGGCGGGACGCTGGCGCCGTTCGGCCCGCCGGGGTCGTCCGCTCCCGCCGGGGGTGAGCCGGGATGACCAGGATGACCAACCGGATAACCCGCAACTCGGCCCGCAACAACGCGGCGGCGGCCGCGGCCGGCCAGGGTCCCGCGTCTGCGGCCAGCCGGGCCCGGGCAGACCGGCGGCTCCCCCGGCTGGCCCGGTGGGGCCGGGGGCTGTTCCTGGTGCCGGCGCTGGCCTACGCGCTGCTGGCGTTCGCGGTGCCGATCGTCTACAACCTGAT
>JAIRTY010000022.1 GCA_031254715.1 Nocardiopsaceae bacterium
CGATTCGGCCAGGTGAGCGGCGAGGTCGGGACGCCCCTGCACCACCGGCACCGGGCGCGCCCCGTAGCCCTCGTCGGCGGGCTCGAACTGGTCAGCGCACCCGAGCGCGAACGTCGGGACCAGGGCCGGGTTGAACGCGGAGGCATGGTCGTTGTAGACGAGGATCACCACGTCGGGAACGTTCTCGGCGGCCCACTTCTTGGTCCACTCGTACCCGGCGAACAGCGGCTGCCAGTAGGGCTCGCCGGTCTTGCCGAGGTCGATCGCGGCGCCGATGGCCGGGATGTGGCTGGTGGTCAGGCCGGCCGTGATGCGGGCCATCTCAGCTGCCCTCCTTCACCGACCGCCAGCCCTCCGGCGAGCGGCCCCCCGACAGCATCATCTGCTGGTAGTCGTCCACGGGCATGCCGGTCATCGTGCTCACCGCCTGCAGGTAGCTGAGCCCGTCGGTGGCGAAGATCTTGGCCAGGAAGTAGATGTTGCCGCCGAGGTCGAGCATGGCGTTGTAGTCGCGGTCGAGCACCGCCTGCTGCTGGGCCTCGGTGAGCGGCCACCCGGCCAGGTAGGCCCGCTCGTCTGCCTTGAACCGCTCCCGGTTCTCCGCCTTCATCAGGCTCATGCAGAACTGGTTCAGGTGGTAACCCTGTTTCGCGCGCTGCGCCGTGAACACCCGGGTGCCGGGGATGTCATCGAAATCTGAGGTGTAGGTGCTGCTCATCGCCCCTCCCAGTACAGGCGCAGCGGGTTGTCCACCAATAGCCGGCGCTGCAGCTCACCGGTGACCGCGATCCGCGGGATGACATCCACCAGCGCGCCGTCGTCGGGCATGTGGCTCTTCATGTTCGGGTGCGGCCAGTCGGTTCCCCACAGCACCCGGCCGGGGAACGTCTCGACGATGTGGCGCGCGAACGGGACGACGTCGGCGTACTGCGGCGGCCCGGACTTCGTCAGCCGCTCCGGGCCGCTCACCTTGGACCAGGCGTTCTCGTTCTCGGTCAGGAACCGGGTGAAGAGCGAGAAATCCGGCCCGTCGAGCGGCTGCGTCACGTCCGGCCGGCCCATGTGGTCCACCACCACGGGCGTCGGGAAGCTGGTGAAAAGCTGCCAGCGCTCGGCCAGGTCCGCTGCCTCGAAATAGACGACGATGTGCCAGCCGAGCTCGGCCACCCGGTCGGCCAGGCCCCGGTAGTACTCGTCGGGCTTGGGGTCGGTCAGCCGCCGGACGAAGTTGAACCGGATCCCGCGCACCCCCGCCGCGTTCATGTCGTCCAATTCGGAACGAGACACGCCGGGGCGGATCGTCGCCACCCCGCGGGCGCGTCCGTCCGCCGCGAGCAGCGCGTCGACCAGGGCGCTGTTGTCGGCGCCATGGCAGGTCGCCTGCACGATGACGTTCCGGTCGAACCCGAGGTAGTCACGCAGCGCGAACAGCTGCTCCTTGCCGGCGTCGGCCGGGGTGTATTTCCGTTCCGGCGCATACGGGAAGACGTCGCCGGGGCCGAACACGTGACAGTGCGCATCCACCGCGCCGGGCGGCGGCGTGTACCCGGGCTTGCTCGGGTCGGGGTGGAACCGAAGCCAGTCCGCGTCCGGAGTGAACGTCGCCGTCACGGCTACCGCCCCCGCAGGGCGCTGTCCAGCCGCGGGTACACCCGCCGGGCGTTGCCCTCGTACACCGCCGCGGCGTCCGCCTCGCTGAGCCCCAGCGCGTCGACGTAGCGCTTGGTGTCGTCGAAGTAGTGCCCGGTCTGCGGGTCGATGCCGCGGACGGCGCCCACCATCTCGGACCCGAACAGGACGTTGCCGATCCCGATGACCTGCAGCAGCAGGTTGATCCCCGGCTGGTGGTAGACGCAGGTGTCGAAGAACACGTTCTTCATCACGTGCTCAGCCAGCGGCGGCTTCTTCAGCATGTCGGCCAGCCCGCGGTAGCGGCCCCAGTGGTAGGGGACGGCACCCCCGCCGTGCGGGATCACCAGCCGCAGGTCGGGAAAGTCAGCGAACAGGTCACCCTGGATGAGCTGCATGAACGCCGTGGTGTCGGCGTTGATGTAGTGCGCCCCGGTGGCGTGGAAGACGGGATTGCAGCTCGCCGAGACGTGCACCATGGCGGGCACGTCGAGCTCGCACATCTTCTCGTAGACCGGGTACCAGTACCGGTCGGTGAGCGGCGGCGAGGTCCATTTCCCGCCGCTCGGGTCCGGGTTGAGGTTGCAGCCCGCGAACCCGAGTTCCTTCACGCAGCGCTCGAGCTCGGCCACCGACGCCGTCAGGCCGGCGCCGGGTGACTGCGGCAGCTGGCAGACGCCGATGAACGTGTCCGGGAACAGCCCGGCGACCCGGGCGATGAGGTCGTTGCAGGCCCGTGCCCATTCGCTGCTGACCCGTTCATCCCCCTCGTGGTGGGCCATGGCCGAGGCCCGCGGCGAGAAGATCGTCATGTCGGCCCCGCGCTCGCGCAGCAGCCGGAGCTGGTTCTGCTCGATCGACTCGCGGATCTCGTCGTCGGAGATCGCGGGGTACGGCGGGGCCGCGCGGCCCTCGGCGAACGCCGCCAGCTGGCTCTTGCGCCAGTCGTTGTGCTGCCCTGGCGCGGTGGTGTAGTGCCCGTGACAGTCGATGATCACAGCGAGGCTCCCCCCGGCATGGCTGATGCGGGCACGAAGACCTCGCCCCGCATCAGCAGGCGGGCGGTTCGCAGCAGGGCCGACCTGGTGACCTCGACCGTGCCGCCGGACACCTTCGCCTCGATGGTCACCGTGAAGAAGCCGGTGGGGTGCTCGACCTCGATCTCGGCCGCGCTCCCGGTGACGGCGATGTCGTGGGCCACCGAGCCCGGCAGCACGCACGCCGTGGCGACCGACACCGCCCCGAGCACCCCGATCGCCTCGTGCACGCGATGCGGGATGAACGTCCTGGTCGCGATGGCGCCGCCCCGGGCCGGCGGTGCGAGCAGGCTCATCTTCGGCACGGTGGCGCTGGTCACGTCCCCCAGGTTCATGAGCGGGCCGGCCGCCAGCCGGATCGCCTCCACCCGCTTGGTCAGCTCGGCGTTGCCCTCCAGCTCGGCCGGTGACTCCTGGCCGGTGAGGCCGAAGTCGGCCGCTGCCAGGCAGACGACCGGCATCCCGTTGTCGATGCAGGTCACCCGGACGCCCTCGATGACGTCGCTGGCGTTGCCGGTCGGGAGCAGCGCTCCGCAGGAGGAGCCGGCGACATCGGCGAACTCGATCGGGATGGGCGCGTGGGTGCCGGGAACGCCGTCGATCCTGGCGTCCCCCTCGTAGCTGACGCGCCCGCCGGGAGTCTGGATGAGCGCGGTGGCGAGGGTCTGGGTGTTGCGCATCCAGATCCGGACCGGCGTTTCCGGCTCCTTCGCCGCCACCAGGCCCTGCTCGATCGCGAACGGGCCCACCGCGGCCAGCATGTTGCCGCAGTTCTGCTTGTCGGAGACCTCTGGCCGGTCCGGCCACACCTGCAGGAACAGGTACTCCACGTCAGCCTCCGCCCGGCCCGACCGGCCCACGACCGCGACCTTCGACGTCAGCGGGTGCGCGCCGCCCATGCCGTCGATCTCCCGCCGGTCCGGCGAGCCCATGGCGGCGAGCAGCACCGCGTCCCGCACCGCGCGGTCGGCTGGCAGGTCATCGGCCAGGAACACCAGGCCCTTGGAGGTCCCGCCCCGCATCGCGGAGCAGCGGATGGCGGTCTGCGTCACTTCGGGTCCTCGTAGTCGACGTAACGCAGGCCCTTCGCGGCGAGCTTGTCACGCATCCCGTACATGTCCAGGCCCAGCTCGCCGGCGGCCAGGCGGGGCCGCCGGGACGCCTCGCCGGCCTCCCGGGCCTGCGCGGCTTCCAGCACGGTCGCGGCCTGCTCGCGCGGCACCACCACGACCCCGTCGTCGTCGGCCACCACCACGTCACCGGGCCGGACGTAGGCGCCGGCGCAGACGATCGGGGTCTGCACGTTCCCCGGCGTCTCCTTCACCGTGCCCTTGGCGGAAATCGCCTTCGCCCAGACCGGGAAGCCCATCTCGGTCAGGGTCGCGACGTCCCGCGTGCCGGTGTCGATCACCGCGCCCCGCACGCCGCGCGACCGCAGGCTCTCGGCCAGCAGTTCGCCCAGGTACCCGTCGGTGCACGGGCTGGTGGGCGTGACGACCAGGATGTCGCCGGGCTCCGCCTGCTCAACGGCGATATGGATGGACCAGTTGTCGCCCGGTGCCACCTCGCACGTGAGCGCGTTGCCCGCGGCCCGCGCCGGTCGGAAGATGGGGCGGATGTCCGCCCGGAGCAGCCCGGTGCGGCCCTGGGCCTCGTGCACCGTCGCCACTCCTGCCTTGGCCAGGCCGTCAATGACGGCGAGATCGGTCCGAGGCGTGTTACGCACAACTACCGGCACCAGAACGCTCCTCTTCGGCGATGAGCAACCATTGCGGTACTGACTCTATTGATACTCACCCGCTGTCGTATTTGGGCGCTATCAGCACAGTCGTTCGGGATACGGACACTCTAAACCGGCCGCCCCGTTCGCGGTAAGAGAGCTCCCGCACGGTCACGAGGCCTCCGACAGCACCCGCGCCGCGATCGCGAACGCCCGGTTGGCGGCCGGCACCCCGGCGTAGACGGCCGCCTGCAGCAGGACCTCCCTGATCTGGTCCGGGGTGAGGCCGTTGCGGAGGGCGCCCCGCAGGTGCAGGGCCAGTTCCTCATCCTGCCGCAGCACCACCAGCGCGGTCAGCGTGATCATGCTGCGCTCGGGCCGGGACAGGCCCGGCCGGGACCAGATCTCGCCCCAGGCGTAGCGGGTGAGGAAGTCCTGGAACTCCGCGGTGACCGGGGTGGTCCCGGCCACGGCCCGGTCCACGTGGGCGTCGCCGAGCACTTCCCGCCGCACCGCCATCCCGTGCGCCGCCCGCTGCGCGTCGTCCATGCCTGCCCTCCGGTCGGTTCGTGCCTACCCCGCACGCCCCCAATCTCTCACCTCGCTACCACGCGGGGGCCAGCACCGAGGCGGTCTTGGTGTCGCTGTCCTCCAGCGCGCCGGTGCCCGGCACCCGGTAGGTGGCCAGCCGGGTGAACCGGTCCCGCGGCAGGTAGGCCCGGCCGGGGTCGGCCACCAGCACGTCCGCGCCGCCGTTGCGGGCCCGCTCCAGGAAGCACAGCAGCCGGTCCGCCAGCTCGCGCTCATACCAGGCATCGGCGGCCAGCACGAGAGCGGCCGCGGCATCACGCGCCGCCTCCCGCGCCAGCCCGGCCCCGCCCTCCGCGCCGCCCGCTGGCGGGCCGGCCGGTGGCGGTTCACCTCCTGGCAGGCCGGCCGGTGGCGGGCCAGGTGCTGGCGATTCACTTCCTGGCGGGCCGGCTCGTGGCGGGTCAGCAGCTGGCGGTTCACCTGGTGGCGGGCCGCCCGGTGGCGGGCCAGCAGGTGGCGGTTCACTTCCTGGCGGGCCGGCCAGTGGCGGGTCAGCGTCCAGGATGTCGGCTCGGATCGCGGACACGGCCACGCCGTTGGCCGCAGCGTTGAGCCCGATGGCCGCCACCGCTACCGGGTCCACGTCATAGGCGGCGACCGTGGCCGCCCCCGCCCGGGCGGCCGCGATCGCGACCAGCCCGGAGCCGGACGCCAGGTCGATCACGCGGCGGCCGGCCACCAGGGCGGGCCGGTCCAGCAGGTAGCGGGCCAGCGCCTGGCCGCCCGCCCAGGCGAACCCCCAGTACGGCGGCTCCAGCCCGGCCCGGCCGAGGTCTCGCTCGGTCTGCTCCCACAACGCCACCGGCTCAGAGGCCAGGTGCAGCCGGATCTCCGGCACCAGCGGCACCGGCATCAGCTGGGTACCAGCCTGGATCACCGCCAGCGGTTCCTGGACGGCGCTCATGGTGCCAGTTTCCATGATCGTGGTGAATCAGGAGGGCGGCCGGGCGAGCGGCTCAGCTGGGCTGGCGGCTCGCGCGCGGCGGCCGCTCGG
>JAIRTY010000561.1 GCA_031254715.1 Nocardiopsaceae bacterium
CGGTCAGGAACACCACCGGGAACTCCAGGCCCTTGGCCGTGTGCAGGGTCATGAGCGTGACCATGCCGCCGTGCTCGGCGCCCTCGGGTATCTCGTCGGCGTCGGCGACCAGCGAGACCTGTTCCAGGAAGTCGGCCAGCGAGCCCCGTCCCGCGGCCTCGCCCTCGCCGGTGCCTATCGTCTGACCGGCGTCGAACTCACGTGCCACCGAGACCATCTCGGTCAGGTTCTCGATCCGGCTGGCGTCCTGGAGGTCCTTGGACGCCTGCAGCTCGGCCAGGTACCCGGTGCGGTCGAGCACCGCCTCGGCCAGTTCCGCGACCGGCGTCCCAGCTGCCTCATCCGCCCGGAGCCCCGCCATCAGCTCGTTGAACGACTCGATCGCCCGCACCGACCGGGCCGCCAGCGCCGGCGCCTCCCCCGGCCTGGCCAGCGCCTCAGCGAACGTGATGCGGTCCCGCTGCGCGAGCGCGACGACGCACGCCTCCGCCCGGTCGCCGATCCCCCGGCGGGGCACGTTGAGCACCCGGCGCAGCGACACCTCGTCCCCCGGGTTGGCGATCAGCCGCAGGTAAGCGAGCAGGTCGCGGACTTCCCGGCGCTCGTAGAAGCGGACGCCGCCCACCACCCGGTAAGGCAGCCCGGCCCGGATGAAGACTTCCTCGAACACCCGGGACTGGGCGTTGGTGCGGTAGAACACCGCGACCTCCCCGGGGATGGCCTCGCCGTCGTCGGTGAGCCGGTCCACCTCCTCGGCCACGAACGCCGCCTCGTCGTGCTCGCTGTCGGCGACGTAGCCGGTGATCGGGGGCCCATCGCCGACCTCGGTCCAGAGCTTCTTCGGCGTGCGGCCGGAGTTGCGCGACACCACGGCGTTGGCTGCCGAGAGGATGTTCTGGGTGGAGCGGTAGTTCTGCTCCAGCATGATGACCGTGGCGCCGGGAAAGTCGCGGGTGAACTCCTCGATGTTGCGGATGGTCGCGCCCCGGAACGCGTAGATGGACTGGTCGGCGTCGCCCACCACGCACAGCTCGGCGGCCGGCGGCGGGCCGGGATCAGGCGAGTCCGCGTACTCCGGCGGCAGTTCCGGCACATCCCGGTCGGGGGCCTTCGCCTGCCCGACCAGCTCCCGCACCAGCACGTACTGCGCGTGGTTGGTGTCCTGGTACTCATCGACCAGGACATGCCGGAACCGGCGCCGGTAGGCCTCAGCCACCTCCGGGAACGCCTGCAGCAGGAAGACCGTGGTCATGATCAGGTCGTCGAAGTCCATCGCCCCGGCGGCTACCAGCCGGCGCTGGTACTCCCCGTAGGCCTCGGCCAGGGCCTTCTCCCGGTACCCCTCGGCCCTGGCAGCGAACGTCTCGTGGTCGATCAGCTCGTTCTTCAGGTTCGAGACCTGGGCCAGCATCCCCTTCGGCGGGTGATGCTTGCTGTCCAGGTCAAGCTCCCGGCACACCAGGGCCATCAGCCGCTGCGAGTCGGCCTGGTCGTAGATGGAGAACGAGGACGGGTACCCGAACCTGGTGGCCTCCCGGCGCAGGATGCGCACGCAGGCGGAGTGGAACGTCATCACCCACATGGCCCGGGCCCTGGCGCCGGTCAGCGAGGCGGCCCGGTCAGCCATCTCGCCCGCCGCCTTGTTGGTGAACGTGATCGCCAGGATCTCGCTCGGCCGGGCCTCCCTGGCCGCGAGCAGGTAGGCGATCCGCCTGGTCAGCACCCGGGTCTTACCGGAGCCCGCCCCGGCCACGACCAGCAGCGGGCCGCCTTCGTGTACGACGGCCGCCCGCTGCTGCGGGTTGAGGCCATCCAGCAGGGCATCGGCGGCGGTGACGGTCACCTGCCCAAGCCTAGGGGCTCCCGCCGACGTTCCGTGGCCGCGCGGCGCGCCTGCCGCGCCCGCCCCGCGCGCCCCGGCTCACGCCCCGGGCGGGGGCACGTGCCCCTCCTCCGTGACCAGCGTGGGCGTGGACCTGGTGAGGGTCTCCTTCCGGAAGAACGAGGCCTCCGTCACCCGGCAGTACCAGAAGAACGCCAGCCCCACCAGCGCCGCCCCGACCGCGATCACGAACGCGCCGCCGATCTGCCAGTGCAGGCCCGGCACGGTCCACATCGTGAAGTCGTTGGCGGTGGCCACGTCGTAGTCAAGCCACACGCTCCAGCCGCCGAGGAAGAACAGCATCAGCGCGCCGGCGACCGGCAGGATGCCCTGCATCCACAGGTTCCGCATGCTGGTGGTCAGGTTGTCCCGGTAGTACCAGGCACACGCGAAGCCGGTCAGCCCGTAGTAGAACGCGATGTACAGGCCGATCGCGATCACCGCGTCGCCAATCACCCCGATCCCGTTCGACGCGTAGTTGAACGACACGTAGACGATGATCGAGATCGCGCCCATGACCACCGTGGACACGGTCGGGGTGAGGTAGCGCCGGTGGATCTTCCCGAACGACGCCGGGATGGCCTTGTACACCGCCATCGACAGGGTGGTGCGCGCGGTCGGCAGGATCGTGGTCTGGGTGGATGCCGCCGCCGACGAGAGCACCATCAGCAGCAGCAGGTGGCTCAGGAACGAGCCGAACCCGGAGGTGCCGAAGACGGCTCCGCCCTGCACCGACAGCACGTCGCCGGCGTTCGCCAGGTTACCCAGGCCGTTGCCGTGGGTCCCGATCCCGGCAAACGACTGCATCGAGAAGATGACCAGCGCATACGTGGCCAGCAGGATGAGGGTGGACAGGATCGCCGCGCGGCCCGGGGTCTTGTTCCTGTCCTTGGTTTCCTCGTTGACAGCGACGGCGGTGTCCCAGCCCCAGTAGATGAAGACCATCAGGATGACGCCGCCGACGAAGGAACTGAAGCTGGACACCCGGAACGGGTTGAGCCACTGGATGCTCGGCGTCAGATGCCCGGGGGGCGCGTGCCCGCCGCCCACCTTGACCAGTGCCGTCACCGACAGCACCAGCAGCATCACCAGCTCGATGCCCAGCAGGATCTTCTGGAAGTTGGCCGATACCTCGATGCCCCGGTAGCAGATGTAGGTCATCACCACGATCCACAGCACCCCTACCAGCAGCACCCACCCGCTGGTCGGGTTGTTGCCGATGCCCTTGGCGTTGAAAAGCAGGAACCCGTACTGGCCGGCCACCTGCGCCAGGCTCGCCATGACCAGCACGTCGGAGGCGACGATCGCCCAGCCGCCGGCCCAGCCGGTCCGCGGCCCGAACGCCCTGGTCGCCCACGTGAACGTGGTGCCGCAGTCGGGGTCGGCCTTGTTCAGCTCGCTGTAGCCGATGGACGTCAGCAGCATCGGCACGAAGGCGAGAACGGCGACGGCCGGAGCCTGCAGCCCGACGATCGCGACGACGAACACCAGCGTGGCCGCGATGCTGTAGGCAGGGGCGACCGAGGCGGTCGCGATGATGGTGGTGGATATCAGCCCGAGCGCCCCGGATTTCAGGCCCTTCTCCGCCGGCCGCTCGGCATGCAGGATCATCTGCCCGTCTATGGCCATGGCCCCCCCAAGTCACCAACGGCCGCGGTAACACGCTCCCCAGCCCCGATTCCGCACGGCGGCACGCCGACGGAGGCAACGAGCCCGCCGCGCTGGCGGCACGCCCCCAGTACTACCAACGGTTCTGGTGGTAAAGCGGTTCAACAACCACGATTTCAGTTGTTTTAGCTATTAATCATAACCGTTCCAGTCGATCCGGCCAGGTCATCGCTAAGATCGGGAGCTATGCGGATCCTTGTCGTGGGAGCCGGCGGGGTCGGGACCGCGATCGCCCGGATCGCCGCCCGTCACCCCTTCGCCGACCTCGTGATCGGCGACTACGACCCGGCCCGGGCACAGCGCGCCGCCGGGGACCGCTACACGGCGGTCCAGGTCGACGCCGCCGACAGCGACGGGGTGGCCGGCCTGCTGACCGCCAGCAAGTGCGACGTCCTGCTCAACGCGACCGACCCCCGCTTCGTCATGCCGCTGTTCCTGGCCGCGCTCCAGGCGGGCACGCACTACCTGGACATGGCGATGTCGCTGTCGCATCCGCACCCGGCCGAGCCGTACCGGCAGACCGGGATCAAGCTGGGCGACGAGCAGTTCGAACTGGCCGCCGAGTGGGAGCGGCGGGGAAAGCTGGCCCTGG
The DNA here is from genome assembly GCA_031254715.1 of Nocardiopsaceae bacterium. Classification (GTDB taxonomy): domain Bacteria; phylum Actinomycetota; class Actinomycetes; order Streptosporangiales; family Streptosporangiaceae; genus JAIRTY01. The sequence goes on from JAIRTY010000561.1 coordinate 4,143, forward strand.
TCGGGATGGGCGTGGAGCCGGGGCTGTCGGACGTGTTCGCCCGCTACGCCGCCGACCGGCTGTTCAGCGATATCACCGAGATCGGCGTCAGGGACGGCGCGAACCTGGTGGTGGAGGGCCACGGCTTCGCGCCCACCTTCTCCATCTGGACCACCATCGAGGAGTGCCTCAATCCGCCGGTGATCTGGGAGAAGGGAACGGGCTGGCACACCACGGCGCCGTTCTCGGAGCCGGAGGTGTTCACGTTCCCGGCCGGCATCGGCCCGGTCGAGTGCGTGAACGTCGAGCACGAGGAAGTGCTGCTGATCCCGCGCTGGGTCGACGCGGGACGGGTGACGTTCAAATACGGTCTGGGCGCGGAATTCATCGACGTGCTGCAGACCCTGCGCAAGCTCGGCCTGGACCGGACCGAGCCGGTGCGGGCGGGCGGGGTCAGCGTGCCGCCGCGGGACGTGGTGGCGGCCTGCCTGCCGGACCCGGCCACCCTGGGCGACCGGATGACCGGCGTGACCTGCGCCGGGACCTGGGTGACCGGGACCGGCACCGACGGCGCGCCGCGCGAGGTCTACCTGTACCACGCCGTGGACAATGCCTGGTCGATGGCGGAGTACGGCTCGCAGGCCGTGGTCTGGCAGACCGCCATCAACCCGGTGGTCGCGCTGGAACTGATCGACTCCGGGGCCTGGTCAGGGGCGGGCGTGCTCGGGCCAGAGGCACTGCCCGCCGAGCCATATCTGGACCTGCTCACGGGGTACGGCTCGCCGTGGGTGACCGAGGAACGCCCCCCGGCAGGCCGCTGAGGGAATTTCATTTCGAACGGAGGGACCCGTGGTGCAGGAACTGCGCAACTGGATCGGCGGACGGTGGACGGACACGTCCTTCGATCGCCGCTACGACCTGGTCAACCCGAGCACGGGCGAGGTGTTCGCCACCGCGCCGCTGTCGGCTGCCACCGAGGTGGACGCGGCGGTGTCGTCGGCCGCTGACGCCTTTGACGGCTGGCGGGATGCCACCCCCGCCGAGCGCAGCCTGGCGCTGCTGCGGATCGCCGACGGGATTGAGTCCCGCGCCGACGAGTTGGTCAAGGCGGAATCCGAGAACACCGGCAAGCCGCTCGGGCTCACCGCTTCGGAGGAGATCCCGCCGATGGTGGACCAGATCCGGTTCTTCGCCGGGGCGGCCCGGATGCTGGAGGGCCGGTCGGCGGGCGAGTACATGTCCGGTTTCACCTCGATGATCCGCCGGGAGCCGGTCGGCGTCTGCGCGGCGGTGACGCCGTGGAACTACCCGATGATGATGGCGGTCTGGAAGTGGGCGCCCGCGCTGGCGGCCGGCAACACCATGGTGCTCAAGCCGTCGGACACCACCCCGGCCACGACCCTGCTGCTGGCCGAGCTGATGGGCGAGTTCCTGCCGCCGGGCGTGTTCAACGTGGTGTGCGGGGACCGGGACACCGGCCGGGCGCTGGTCACCCACCCCGGCCCCCGGATGGTGTCGATCACCGGCAGCGTGCGGGCGGGCAGGGAGGTCGCCGCCGCGGCCGCGGCCGACCTCAAGCGGGTGCACCTGGAGCTCGGCGGCAAGGCCCCGGTGATCGTGTTCGACGACGCGGACGTGGCCAAGACCGCGGAGGCGATCGCGGCGGCCGGCTACTTCAACGCGGGCCAGGACTGCACCGCGGCGACCCGGGTACTGGCCGGGCCCCGCATCCACAGCGACCTGGCCGCCGCCCTGGCCGACCAGGCCCGGAACCAGAGCGTGGGCGGGCCGGACGTGACGGATGCCGACTTCGGCCCGCTGAACAACCCGGCCCAGCTGGAGCGGGTCAGCGGGTTCCTGGACCGGCTGCCCGACCACGCGCAGGTGCTGGCCGGCGGCCACGCCCGCGGCGGCAAGGGCTTCTTCTTCGAGGCCAGCGTGGTGGACGGGCTGCACCAGAACGACGAGATCATCCAGCAGGAGGTGTTCGGCCCGGTGATCACGGTGCAGTCGTTCAGCGACGAGGGCGAGGCCCTGCGGTGGGCGAACGGCACCGAGTACGGGCTGGCAGCCTCGGTGTGGACGACCGACCACGGCCGGGCCATGCGGATGGCCAGGCAGCTGGACTTCGGATGCGTGTGGATCAACACCCACATCCCGCTGGTCGCCGAGATGCCGCACGGCGGGTTCAAGCACTCGGGATACGGCAAGGACCTGTCCATGTACGGGTTCGAGGACTACACCCGCGTCAAGCACGTGATGTCCGCGCTCGACTGACCGCCCCCGCCGCGACTTGTCATCCGCCCCAGTCATTTCGGCGCCCGGTTTGTCCCGGTCCCATGACTGGGACGGATGACAAGTGCTGCCAGGCGGGCCCGGGCGCGGCCCGGCTGAGGCTGGGGCGGGCTGGGCTGACCGGGCCGGGTGAGCCGGGCCGGGCAGCCGGCTCAGGCTTCGTAGGATCGGAGCATGCTCGACGACTCAGAGGTCCGGCGGGTGCTGGTGATCGCGGCTCACCCGGACGACGTGGATTTCGGCTCGGCCGGGACGATCGCGCGCTGGACCGATGCCGGCATCGACGTGACGTACTGCATCGTGACCGACGGCGACGCCGGCGGGTACGACGAGTCGGTCCCGCGGCCGGACATGGCCCGGCTCCGCCGCGCCGAGCAGACCGAGGCCGCCAAGCGGGTCGGCGTGCACGACCTGCGGTTCCTCGGCTACCCGGACGGCCGGGTGGAGGCGACCCTGGGGCTGCGCAAGGACCTGGCCCGGGTGATCAGGCAGGTCCGCCCGGACCGGGTGGTCTGCCCGAGCCCGGACCGGAACTACGCCCGGCTCGGCGCCAGCCATCCCGACCACCGGGCGGTCGGCTCGGCCGCGCTGGACGCCGTATACCCGGACGCGCGCAACCCCTTCGCGTTCGGCGAGCTGGTCGCCGAGGAGGGCCTGCGGCCGTGGACGGTGCGGGAGGTCTGGGTCTCCGCGAGCCCGGCGGCCGCCCACTACGTGGACGTCACGGACACGTTCGACCGCAAGATCGCCGCGCTGCGGGCGCATGAGAGCCAGACCGGGCACATGACCGATCTGGAGCAGCTCCTGCGCGGCTGGGCCAGCCACACGGCAGCCGAGGGCGGGCTCGGCGAAGGCAGGCTGGCCGAGATGTTCCAGGTCCTCGACACCGGCTGACAGCCCGGGTAGGGAAGTTCCTGGCGAAGCCGCCTGCCGCGGCCCCCCGGGAAACCGGTTTATCGCGGGGCGCCATTGGCCAGGCTCAGGATGGGCCTAGTGCCCACGCACATCCAGACCTAAGTTTGGCTTCAGGCGTCACTGCCGCCAGAAGAGGAGTCCACGTATGCCGAAAATAACCGTCAATGTTGACGGGGTCGCGTACACCGATGAAGTGGAGCCCCGCCTGCTGCTTGTGCACTACCTGCGAGAACGGGCCGGCAAGACCGGTACCCCGGTGGGGTGCGACACGACCAACTGCGGCGCGTGCACCGTGCAGCTGAACGGGGTTTCGGTGAAAAGCTGTGCAATGCTCGCGATTCAGGCAGATGGAGCTGAAATCACCACCATCGAGGGCCTGGGCAACGGGGGCTGGCACCCGCTCCAGCGGGCCTTCAATGAGGAACACGCGCTGCAGTGCGGTTACTGCACGCCCGGCATGATCATGGCCGCGGCTGACCTGCTCCGCACCAACCCGCACCCGACCAACGACGAGATCCGCCAGGGCCTTGAGGGCAACCTGTGCCGGTGCACCGGTTACCAGAACATCGTCCGCGCCGTCCGGCGCGCTTCTGAGGCGGGAGCAGCGACATGACAGCAGAGGCACCGGCGCCCCAGGCCGAACTGGGCCGGGCCCGCACCAGGAAGGAAGACGCGCGGCTGGTCACCGGCCAGACCAACTGGACCGACAACATCGTGCTGCCGGGCATGCTGCACATGGCGTTCGCCCGCAGCCCCTACGCGCACGCCCGGATCACCTCGGTGGACACCTCCGCCGCCCGCGCCATGCCGGGCGTGATCGCGGTGTTCTCTGGCGCCGACTTCCCCGATCAGGGCAGCCTGCCGTGCGCATGGCCGGTCACGCCGGACATCGTCATCCCCGGCCACCCGCCGATGGCCACCGAGGAAGTCCGCTACGTGGGCGAGGCGGTCGCGGTGGTCGTGGCCAGGGACCGCTACTCGGCGGCCGACGCCGTGAGCGCGGTGGAGGTCGAGTACGACCCGCTGCCGCCGGTGCTGGACATGCGGGCGGCGCTGGCCGAGGGCTCGCCCAAGGTCCACCCGGCGGGGAACAAGAGCTTCACGTGGGAGTTCAGCGGCGGCGACGTGGACGCCGCGTTCGCCAGCGCGCCGGTGGTGATCGATCGCACGTTCCGGCAGCAGCGGCTGATCCCGTCGGCGATGGAGCCGCGGGCGGTGGTGGCGGCCGGCGCTGGCGACGAGTACACCGTCTGGTCGGCCACCCAGATCCCGCACATCCTGCGGCTGATGCTGGCGATGGTGACCGGCACGCCGGAGCAGAGCATCCGGGTGATCGCCCCTGACGTGGGCGGCGGTTTCGGCTCGAAGCTGCAGGTCACGGCGGAGGAAGTGATCAGCCTGCTGGTGACCAAGAAGCTGGGCCGGCCGGTGAAGTGGACCGAGTCGCGCAGCGAGGGCAACCTCACCGTCCACCATGGCCGTGACCAGTGGCAGCACCTGCGGCTGGCGGCTGACCGGGACGGCCGGGTCCATGCGCTCGACGTGGACCTGCTGGCGGACATGGGCGCCTACCTGATGCTGGTCACCCCGGGGGTGCCGCTGCTCGGCGCGTTCATGTTCCCGGGCATCTACAAGCTGGAGGCCTACCGGTTCGCGTGCACCGGGGTGTTCACCACGAAGATGCCGACCGACGCCTACCGGGGCGCCGGGCGGCCGGAGGCCACGTTCGGCATCGAGCGGATGATGGACGATCTCGCGGCCGAGCTGGGCATGGACCCGCTGGCGGTCAGGGAGCGGAACTGGATCAGGCACGAGGAGTTCCCGTTCACCACGATCGCCGGGCTCACCTACGACAGCGGGAACTACGAGGCCGCCACCGCCCGCGCCAGGGAGCTGTTCGGCTACGACACGCTGCGGGCCGAGCAACAGCGGCGGCGGGAGTCCAGTGACCCGGTGCAGGTGGGCATCGGGGTGTCCACGTTCACCGAGATGTGCGGGCTGGCCCCCTCCCGGGTGCTCGGGTCGCTGTCCTACGGCGCTGGCGGCTGGGAGAGCGCCTCGGTGCGGATGCTGCCCACCGGCAAGGTCGAGGTGGTCACCGGCTCGTCCGCGCACGGCCAGGGCCATGAGACCGCGTGGAGCCAGATCGCCGCCGACAAGCTCGGGGTGCCGTTCGAGGACGTCCGGGTGCTGCACGGGGACACCCAGATCTCGCCCAAGGGCATGGACACCTACGGCTCCCGTTCGCTGACCGTCGGTGGCATCGCCCTGAACGCGGCCTGCGACAAGGTGGTCACCAAGGCCAAGCGGATCGCGGCGCACATGCTGGAGGCCAGCGAGAACGACATCGAGTTCAGCGCCGGCCGGCTGCAGGTGCGCGGCGACCCCGAGAAGGGCCAGACCATCCAGGAGATCGCGCTGGCCACCTTCGCCGCCCACGACCTCCCGGACGGGATGGAGCCCTCGCTCGACTCCGAGGCAACCTACGACCCGGACAACTTCTCGTTCCCGCACGGCACGCACCTGTGCGCGGCCGAGGTGGACACCGAGACCGGGCGGGTGACGATCCGCTCCTACGTGGCCGTGGACGATGTGGGCAAGGTCGTCAACCCGCTGATCGTGGACGGCCAGGTACACGGCGGGCTGGCCCAGGGCATCGCGCAGGCGCTGTACGAGGAGGCCGTCTACGACGACGACGGGAACCTGCTCACCACCACCCTGGCCGACTACCTGGTGCCGTCAGCGGTGGACCTGCCGGAATTCACCACCGACCGGACGGAGACCCCGGCCACCACCAACCCGCTCGGCGTCAAGGGCGTCGGCGAGGCGGGCACGATCGCGTCCACCCCGGCCGTGGTGAACGCAGTCCTCGACGCGCTCCGGCCGCTCGGCGTCACGGACGTCCCGATGCCGTGCTCGCCCGAGAACGTCTGGCGTGCCATTCACAATGCTGGCGGCCAGGGCAACGGAGGTGCGCAATGATCCCGGCTGCGTTCGACTATCACCGCGCCGCCACCCTGGACGACGCCGTCAGCGCGCTCGCCGGCGGCGGCGAGGACGCCAAGGTGATCTCCGGCGGCCAGAGCCTGATCCCGCTGCTGCGGCTGCGGCTGGCCTTCCCGTCGCTGCTGGTCGACGTGGGCGGCCTGGGCGACCTGCGAGGAGTGCGCGACGAGGGCGACTCGCTCGTGATCGGCGCGCTCACCACGCACGACGAGGTGACCCGTGACCCGCTGGTCGCCCAGCACTGCGGGCTGCTGAGGGAGGCGGCGGAAACCGTCGCCGACCCCGCCGTGCGGCACCGGGGAACGATCGGCGGCTCGATCGCGCACGCCGACCCGGCCGGCGACCTGCCGACGGTGGCCACCGCGCTCGGGGCCACCATGATCGCGCGGGGGCCCGGCGGCGAGCGGGCGATCGGGGCGGGCGACTTCTTCGTCGACTACCTCACCACGTCGCTGGCCCCGGACGAGGTCCTGACCGGGGTGCGGGTGCCGAAGCTCGGCGCGGGCTGGGGCTACCGGTACCTGAAGTTCAACCGCACCGCCCAGGCCTGGGCGGTCGTGGGTGTCGCCGCCCTGGTGCGGCGCGCCAACGGCGCCGTGGCGGAAGCCAGGATCGGGCTCACGAACATGGGCACCAAGCCGGTCCGGGCGGACGCCGCCGAGGCTGCGGCGGCCGGCGCGGCGGCGACCGGGGAGGCGCTGGCGGCGGCCGGCGCCCGGGCCGACGAGGGCACCGACCCGCCGTCCGACCTGCACGGCGCTGCCGATTACCGGCGCCACCTGGCCCGGGTGCTCACCACCAGGGCGCTGGTGGCGGCGGCCGGCGCCTGACCGGAGCCCTGCGCGTGCCGGCCGGGCCGCGGCCCGCGGCCCGGCCGACACGCCCCGGCGAGCACGTCCGGCACCCGGCTGCAAGCCGGGGCACGTCCTAGGCCGGGTTCCGGAGACCGGCGAACAGGTCGTCCTCCGGCAGCGGCGCGCCGCTCGCGTCGCTGGACCGGATGAAGCTCTCCCGGCCGAACGCCGCCTCCGCGACGTCCGGCGGCAGCTTGCTGAACCAGGACTCGCTGATCTGGCTCTCGTGGGCGAACAGCGCGTCCCGCTTGCGGCTGAGCACCGGCCGGATGTCGACCGTGGTGGTGATGCTCGCCTCCATCTCCGCCATCTGCTGCTGCAGCTCCGGGGTGATCTCGCGCGGCTCGGGCACGTCCTCTCCCAGCTCCCGCAGCGCTTCCCAGACCTTCTGCCATTCGCTGGGGCGCATCGCGGTGAGATACAGCTTGGCCGGGATGCCGGTGCCGGCCACCGCGGCCACGGCGGCCTCCGCGGCGTGCACGTGGTCGGGGTGCTGGTACGGGCCCTTCACGTCGTAGGTGACGACGACCTGCGGCCGGTACTGCTCGATCAGCCCGCTGATGCGGGCGCTCACCTCGCCGGTGGGAATGTTGCAGAACGCATCCGGCCGGTCCTTGTAGTCCCAGTCGGGCATGCCCGAGTCGTGGTAGCCGAGCAGCTCCAGATCCGAGACCCCCAGGATGCCGCAGGCCTTGCGCAGCTCCGTCAGCCGCAGCTGCGCCACGTCCTGCTCCTGGTGCCCGTCCTCGCCCGGCTTGATGCCGCCGGGCGCGTCCCCGAACTCGCCGTTCGTGCAGGTCACGACGACGGTTCGGATTCCCTGGCCGGAATAGGTGGCGAGCACGCCGCCAGTGCTCGACGACTCGTCATCCGGGTGGGCATGCACCGCCATCAGCGTCAGGGGATCCGTCATGCCCCCAGCGTACGGTCAGGCACCGACAGCCCCGGCCGGGCCCGGCCGGGGTCCCGGCGCGATCCCGGCCGGATCAGTGCCCCGACACCAGGGTGCGCAGGAAGGCCCCGAACCCGGCCGCCATGACCGAGCCGGCGTGCCCGAGCGCGCGCAGCACCCCGAAGACGGTGTGCGGCGTCTTGTACAGCAGCCACACCACGAGCACCGCCACTGCCCACCAGAAAACCCTGCCTTTGGTCACCCCACTGCCCCCGTAACGCCCCGTTCGATCTGCGTACTTACCCAGGATCAGCCGGAAACCTGCCGCCAGGGGCCCGCGGTCCGCGCCGAACCGCGACATAGCGGAACGAATCAGCGACCCGGCCGGGCCGGGCGCGCCAGCCGGGGCCCGCGATTGCCAGGCGACGGAACGCGGCACCCGCCGTCCCGCCGCTACCGTGGAAGCCGTGACGACCTTCTCCACCGAGCGCCCCGTCGCCGAGGCGCTGGACGCCGCCGACCCGCTGGCCGGGTTCAGGGACCGGTTCGCCAGGGACGATCCCTCCCTCATCTACCTGGACGGGAACTCGCTCGGGATGCTGCCGCTGGCCACCGCCGACCGGCTGACGCAGCTGATCCGCGAGGAATGGGGCAGCGGCTTGATCAGGTCCTGGGACCGCTGGATCGACCTCCCGTGGCAGGCCGGCGACGAGCTGGGCCGCTGCCTGCTCGGAGCCGCCGCCGGCCAGCTCCTGGTCACCGACTCCACCACCGTCAACCTGTACAAGCTCGCCTCGGCCGCGCTCGGCGCCCGCCCCGGGCGGCGGGTGATCGTGACCGACGACGACAACTTCCCCACCGACCGGTACGTGCTGGCGGGGATCGCGGCCGGCCAGGACGTGCAGCTCCGCCTGATCAGCACCGACATAGACGAGGGGGTGACGGCGGCGGACGTGCGGGCCGCCGTGGACGAGTCGGTCGCGCTGGTCAGCCTGTCGCACGTGGCCTACCGCAGCGGCGCCCTGGCCGGCATGGCAGAGATCACCCAGGTCGCCCACGACGCCGGCGCGCTCATGCTCTGGGACCTGTGCCACTCGGTGGGGTCGGTGCCGGTGCAGCTTGACCAGTGCGGCGCCGACCTGGCGGTGGGCTGCACGTACAAGTACGTGAACGCCGGGCCGGGCGCCCCGGCGTTCCTCTACGTGCGCAGGGAGCTGCAGCAGCAGCTACGCCAGCCGGTGCAGGGCTGGTTCAGCCAGCGTGACCAGTTCGCCATGGGGCCCGCCTACGACCCGGCGCCGGGCATGCGCCGGTTCCTGGCAGGCACCCCGGACGTGCTGGGAATCACCGCGGTGGCCGAGGGCGTCCGGCTGCTCGGCGAGGCCGGCATCGAGCGGCTGCGCGCCAAGGGCATCCAGCTGACCAGCTACCTGGTCGAGCTCGCCGACGCCTGGCTGGCCCCGCTCGGCTTCGCGCTGGCCTCGCCGCGGGACCCGGAGCGCCGGGGCTCGCACGTGTGCCTCCGCCATCCGGAGGCGGCCCGGATCTGCCAGGCGCTGGCCGGGGCCGGGGTGATCGCCGATTACCGGGACCCGGACCGGCTCCGGCTCGGCGCCGCCCCCATCACCACCGGCTTCACCGAGGTGTGGGATGCGCTGGACACCCTCCGCCAGATCACCGAGAACCAGGTCTACCAGGAGTTCCGTCTCAACATGAGTGAGCTTTGATGTTCCCTCATGCCGCCACCCTTCCCGGGTGATTCACGCGCTTCACCACAACGCGCCGCACAGGTGCGGTCTTACCGTCGCTCAGCGCCTCGGCCCGACTGGCCGGCAAGCGTGCCAGGTTAGTCCCGGCATTTTCGTCCCGGTCATGCTCTGCATTGCACGCCGGCAGGTCCAGGCGCGGTCCGCCATCGTGAGCGTGGCGTTCACCTGCCCACAAGATGAGCAGGTCTTACTGGACGGGTAGAAGCGGTCCGCGATCCACAGCTCGGACCCATACCACGCGGCCTTGTAGGCGAGCTGACGGCGCAGCCGACCTGCGGCAGCGTCCAGCCACGATTTGCGGTGGGAGCGAATACCGCGGACGAGCTGGCGGACCGGGAGATCTTCGATGATTACCTGGCCGTGGGTCTTGGCCAGGCGGGTCGTAGCCTTGTGGATAGCGTCGCAGCGCAGGTTCGCCACCCGTGCATGTACGCGGTCAAGCTTGAGCTTGGTCTTGTGCCACCGAAG
>JAIRTY010000131.1 GCA_031254715.1 Nocardiopsaceae bacterium
TGCTCTTCCGATCTATGGACCGCCTTGCTCCGATTGGGGTCATGTCGAGGTCTCGAAACCTGTTGCGGGACCGTCAGGGCGGCCTTGAGTCTGATTGCGCGCGAGTCCGGCTCCGGGCGCACGAGCTGGCGGCGTCCGCGAGTCGGGGCCACCGCCCTCATGACGCGGCGCGATCCCGCGGAGAGCCGCCCGGGGTGGCCGGGTCCGCCATAAGGAGTAGCGCCAACTCGCACGGGCGCGAGGAACGGATGGCCGATACCGCGTCCGGACAGCGATGGAGCGGAATGTGCACTGCGACCGGCAACTGGAGCCGGTGCTCGACGAGCTGATGGGCAGCCACGGTGGCTTCCACGTACGAGGCGATCGTGGCGGACCTCGCTCAGGCGGTAATGCCGCGCAGCTGCCCCGCTAAGCCGCTTCGGACCGGCGGTGCGGCAGCTGACGGAGAGCACCCTGACGCTGACAGTCGACGGGGCCGAGATCCTGGCCATCGTGATCGCGGAGGGCGTGGCCACCCGCAACCACATCGAGGACCTGCGCGGCTTCAGCCAGTCCCGAGTCGGCCCCGAGGGAGTGGTCATGATCCCTCACGAGACCGCTCGGAGACCCTGGCCGTGCTGGTCTCGCGCGGTTCGTTGCCGCGGAGCCGGATGACAACTCTGTTGGCCGGCCCAATGTCTACCGGCTCACGCCGCAGTTGCTGGAACCTATCGGGTCCAGACCTTGGCGGAGCCGCGGGAACAAACGGCGGCACGAAGCCGTGCGCGCGGGCGGCAACTGCGGGGGTCTAGACGAGTGGTGGCCTAGTGTCCGCACATTGCATATAATCCGATAGTGCGGAGTCGACCGCGCGAGCGAGCTCGGCGGCCCGGGAGCGGTCGTGGCGTCAACCGATACACCGAGGCTTGCCTGCTGCTTCTGCTAGCGGAGAGCCCGGGTCATGGCTACGAACTTGCCGAGCGGTTGGGGGAGGTCTTCCCCGTGCTCGACCTCCTTCCCGACCTATCCAGCATCTACCGAGTGATCGCCGACCTGGAGGAGCAGGGCGCCGTACGGTCGACCTGGACCGCCGGCGCCGGAGGCGGCCGGAAGACCTGCCAGCTGACCGATGAGGGGTGGGCGCTTTTGCGTTTCTGGACGGAGCGCTTCCGAGCCGAGCAGGAGGGGCTGAGCAGCTTCTTCGAGCGCGTCGGCAGTGCCGAACTGCGGCAACGCGACCCACCCTGAGCCTCGCGGACCAAGAGGAGGACGAGCGTGACGACCCGATCCCCGCAGCGCGTCCAGGACGCCGGGCCAGTCTGCAGCCGCCGCGATCTCCTGACGGCCGCTGGCGCCCTGGCGATCGCCGGCCCGGAAACGCTGCTGGCTGCGTGCAGTGGTCCGGCCGGCGGCTCCGGAAACCACAGCGGACCGGCGACCGCGGCGCGCGGTATCGTCCGCTTGCTCAGCGTGCCCACTGTCGCCGACGGCGGCGAATGGAGCGAGCTCCTCCCCGAGTTCAGCCGGCAGTCGGGCGTCGAGGTGAAGCTGCAGATTGCCACCAACGATCTCTATGACCGCGCGCGGCGGGGCGAAGCCGACCTGGTCTACTCCCACTACGGTCACGCCGAGCTCAGCGCGTTCGTGCTCGGCGGCTACGGCCAGTGGCCGAGGACCGTCCTCTTCAACATGATCGCGCTGCTGGGCCCCCCTGCCGACCCGGCGGGCGTCAAAGGCCTTGGCGATGTGGTGGAGGCCTTCCGGCGCATTGCCGCCTCCGGTGCGGCGTATGAGGTGAACGCAAGTCCCGATCTTGCCTACCTGAGCAGGGTCATCCTGGATGCTGGCGGGGCCACCCCGGGCGCCTGGTATGTGGACGACGGACTGCGCGAGGCCGCCGCGGTCCAGCGCGCCTCCGCACGCGGCGCGTACGTCCTGTGGGGCGTGACGCCCTTCCTCCAGCTCACCGGCCAGAAGCCGCTGCAGCTTGTGCCCCTGGTGACCGCCGACCCGCTCCTGCAGCGGATCATGGTCAGCATCGTCGTGAATCAGGGCAAGATCCATGGGGTCAACCCCGCGGCCGCGTCGGCGCTGCAGAACTATCTGCTCTCGCCGGCGGCCCAGGCAAAGATCCTCACAGGCCGGAACCAGCAGCTTGGTGTCCCCATCTTCTCCCCCGCCGGCCGCGACAACGATCCCGCCGACCTACCCGCCGGCTGAATACCATTCCGTTCCGCGATCGGCCCCCCTAGTGGTCCAGGTCCGGCCGTTCTTCTTCGCGCGCGGTACAGTGCTCTGACTGAGCCGGGGCGATGTCGCTTGTCGCACACTTCGCTGCGGTCGCAGCTAAGTCCATTGTGATCCCGGTCCCGTGGTGGCCTTGCGAGTCCGCCCTGGGCCGGGTGTAGCGCGGGTCATCTCCCGCGCGTGGCCCATCACCTCACGACCGTCAAGCCGGTCACCGAGACCGACCGTCCGGCCGCCAGTCCCGATCATGCGGCCCCGCGGCAGGCTGCACCTGGGCTGAAGGGGCGCCCCCAGGATGTAACCAGGCTGTCATAGCTCAAGGTTCACGACCGCAGCAGGATGTCAGCTACCCGGCCGTCACTGCGCAGCCGGTTCCCGCAGCCTCTAGACTAGGTTCGCCCGCTTCTGTACTCCTGGCGGTATTCGGTGCCGCGGACGGCGGTCCATCGAAGTGATGGTGGCGACGACACTCCATGGCAGGCACACGCTGCCGGCGCGCATGAGTCCGTCGGCGGGCGGCCACCAGGATCGCATGCCTGGAGGGTTGATTCCAGGTGGACTACAAACTTGAGCAGCGGATCTATGGGCCGCAGGCAGCCATTCGGTGCTCGATGGCGCCATGCTCTTCATCGCGAATGCGGCCGTGCCGCTGTTTGAGAGCATCGTCGTGGCCTGGTTCCTGTGGGGCCTCTGGCAGCGCCGAACTGGGAATCGCGAGCGGTCTCATTAACGTGATCGGGATCGACCCGAGGAGCGACCACCTCAACCAGCCCCTGGTAACCGACGCTTCCCGTCACAGGCCGTTACGTACATCAGCTCCAAAGAGGTCTCGTGGCGATCGTCTGATCAAATAGACTTGATGTGCGCTTCTCGGTGACCATGCCCTTGGGGCGGGCGTGTGCTCGTTGACTCTGTTCGACCATCCTCCTAGCATTGCGTCGATTCGGGGGACGCCACATGGTGGCCCTATCCATAAGGGGGTAGCAGATGAGAAAGAGACTTCTCATCTCTCTGGTTGCTGCTGGGCTCGCTGCTGGTCTTGGCATCATGCCCGTTCTGGCGGCGGGTTATGCCCAGATCGGACAGGTCAAGAACTTCCCGGGCAAGGTCCAGGGATTCGACATCAGCTGGTTCGACAGGGACAGCCATAGCTACCTGCTCG
>JAIRTY010000171.1 GCA_031254715.1 Nocardiopsaceae bacterium
CGGTGATCACCGCCTCGGTGAAGTCCAGCGTCACGCTGCCGCTGCCCACCCGGACCTCCATCCGGCGCGGCACCACCCAGCGGCCGTCGCGCCGGGCGCTGCTGCTGTGGCACTCGATCCGGACCAGGTCCTTCGGCTCCGGCGCCGCCCCGCCCGCTGTCACGCCAGGGGTGGCGGGCAGATCCCTGGTCAGGGCGGCGAGCTCGCCGTAGGTCCGCGCGGTCAGGGCGGCCTCAAGCCGCTGGTCGAGTTCCTCGGCGGTCAGCCGGCCATCCCCGGCGGCGACCCGCAGCAACTCCACCACCCGATCCCGGTCCTGGTGCGATGCCCGCAGCTCAGCGGATGACGCCGGCTCATTCCCGGGCCCAACCGGCGTAATCTCCCCAGCCATGCTCATACCTTAGGGCTCCGGTGCCCGCCGCAGGCGAGGGAGCGAACCAGCCGCATGCTCCGCCCCCCGGCGGCCCGCATAGGGGCATTTGCAATAGCGGCCCGATTGTCATTCAGCTGCCCTTTTATAAATAACCTATTTATGATATAATGCGTTAAGCGCCTGATAATGTTCCGCGCATGAGCGACGATGGCGTGCTGACCACCAGCGTGACCTATGACGACGGCGGGATCCCGCTCACTGGCGTGCTTCACTGGAATGAACGGCAGCCCGCTGCGCGTCCCGGGATATTGCTGGTCCACGGCGGTGCCGGGCTTGATGATCACGCGCGGCAGCAGGCGCGCCGCTATGCCGGGCTCGGCTATCCCGTTTTCGCCTGTGACATGTTCGGCGACGGGGTGGCAGGCGACAGGGAAAAAGTGATGGCGTGCCTCACCGCCCTGCGTGACGATCCGGCGCTGCTGGCCCGGCGCGGCCAGGCCGGCCTCGACGCGATGTCACGCAGCCCGCATTCCGGCGAGCCGTTCGCCGCCATCGGCTATTGCTTCGGCGGGATGGCGGTGCTGGCGCTGGCCCGGTCGGGCGTCCCGCTGGCCGCGGCGGTCAGCATCCACGGCAGCCTGGCGACCGGCGCGCCCGCTCAGCCCGGCGCGGTCAGGGTGAGCGTGCTGGTGTGCCACGGCGCCATGGACCCGCATGTCCCCATGGACCACGTGACCGCTTTCGCGGACGAGATGCACCGGGCCCGCGCCCGCTGGCAGCTGATCATGTACGGGGGAGCCCAGCACGGGTTCACGCACCAGCACGCCGTGCCCGGCGCGGTGCCGGGCGTCGCCTACGACCCGGCCGCCGATCGCGGCTCGTTCGCGGCGGCCAGCAGGTTCCTCGCCGAGGCGGTCGCGGGCGGCGCTGCCAGCGATCCCAGCCTCTATCACGGCGCCTTGCGTCGCGAACAACAGTTAAGATCTGACCCCCCCGAGGGGGTCAGATCTTAACGGCTGACGAGATCAGCCGCCGCAGCCGACCGAGCGAGCCCGGCTGGCCGCGTCCCCGCTGCCGGGCCTTCGCCCGCCGGCGGCCGCCGCTGGCCATAGCCTGCCCCTATGACAGAAGAGCGCTTCACCGTTACCGCTCCGGACGGCCGCACGCTGGCCGTACTGACCGCCGGGCCTGCAGACGGCCTGCCGTTCGTCATGCACAACGGGACGCCGGGCGGGCTGCTGGCACTCCCGTCGATGACCGAGGCCGCGGCGGCCCGGGGGCTGCGCACGGTCATCTGCGCCCGGCCCGGCTACGGGGAGTCCACCCCGAGGCCCGGCCGCCGGGTGGCGGACGTGGCCGATGACGTCGCGGCGGTGCTGGCCGCGCTGGGCGCGGGCGAGTTCGTGACGCTGGGCTGGTCGGGCGGCGGGCCGCACGCGCTGGCCTGCGCGGTCATGCTGCCCGGCCGCTGCCTGGCGGCCGCCACCATGGCCGGGGTGGCGCCCCACGGGGCACCGGGGCTGGACTGGCTGGCCGGCATGGCGCCCGAGAACGTCGAGGAGTTCACGGCCGCGGACGCGGGCGAGGAGCCGCTCACCCGGTACCTGGAGGCGGCGGCCGCGGAGCTGGGCGGGGTCACGGCCGATCAGGTGGCGGCCTCGTTCGGGGAACTGGCGTCGGCGGCCGACCAGGCGGCCATGACCGGCGAACTGGCCGAGTACCTGGCGGCGTCGCTGCGGACGGCGGTGGCCGGCGGCGTGGCCGGCTGGCGCGACGATGACCTTGCGTTCATTGCCGACTGGGGCTTCCCGCTGGACGATCCGCACGCCGCGCCGGTAACGATCTGGCAGGGGGATCAGGACCGGATGGTCCCGTACGCGCACGGGTCCTGGCTGGCGGAGCACGTGCCGGGAGCACGCGCCCATCTGCTGCCGGGTGAGGGACACCTGACGCTCGCGGTGAGCACGCTCGGCGCGATCCTCGACGACCTGCTGGCAATCGCCGGCCGGGCCTGACCCGGGCCACGCCTCATTCCGGTTGCCCTCGTTCCGGTCGCCCTCACTCCGGCCCGCCTGACCCAGCCCCGCCTGACCCGCCGGGCACGCGGACCGGCCGGGCCCGTTGGCCGCTGGGGGGCGCGGCGGACGGGCCCGGCCGGCGAGCCGCGGGTCCGTCAGGCGGTGGCGTCGCTGGCCCGCCGGGCTCGGGCCGGACGGCGGTGCCCAGGCACGGCGTCCCGGCGCGGCCGGCCGGGCGGCCTGGTCGCGACGCTGGCCATCCGGGCCGGGAGAGCCGGCTGATGGGGGACAGCGTCCCCGGCCGCCTCCGCCTTGGCCGCCAGGTAGGCGCGGGCCTCCGAGTGATCGGGCTGGTGGTTGGGCCGCTTGAACGTGATCCAGTACGGGATACCGACGATCGCCACGATGAACAGCAGGCAGAGCGGCACGTTAACCCAGACCAGGGGGGTCATAGTCTTTCTCCCTCCGATTGGCCGGCAGAGCCTCTGCCGGGCTTCCTGATTCAGGCTGCCCGGAGGGATTCTCATTGAACTCAAGTCGCCTTCAGAATCGGCTCTGAATAGCCCAGGCCCGCGCCTGGACCGGACATGTCATGACGAACCATGACACTGACCTGATACCGCTCTGACCTGCGAGATGTTCCTGCAATCGCGTGCCTGAAACGTTTGCATTCCCCGGTTCAGAGCGCGCCTATGAATAACCTATGAATATTCCAGAACGGTTTGCGGCGTGGCCGGTGACGTCTATGCGGATGCCTTGCTATGAATTGAGTCACAATTCGCGCCGGCCGCCTGCCGCCTGCGGTGGGCGGCCCGGCTCCGTGGCGGGCCCGGCCGGCGGCGCCGGCCGGGCAGCCTGGGAACCGTCGGCGGGCCCGGAGTCAGGGCTGCGACGGGGCAGGGTGATCTCGAACCTGGAATGCCCGGGCCGGCTGGTGACGCTGACCTTCCCGCCATGAGCGGCGATGACCGCGTCCACGATGGCCAGGCCGAGACCCGTGCTCCCGGCCGCGCGGGACCGCGACGAGTCGCCCCGCACGAACCGCTCGAACAGGGACGGCTGCAGCTCCGCGGGGATGCCGGGGCCGTTGTCGGTCACGCTGAGCCGCACCTGACCGGGCTCGGTGGCGGGGGCCAGCTCCACGGTGACGGTCGTGCCGGACGGGGTGTGCCTGGCGGCGTTGCTCATCAGGTTGGCCATGACCTGCTGCAGCCGGTGCTGGTCGCCTTCCACCACGACCGGCTCGTCGGGCAGCACCAGCTGCCAGCGGTGATCCGGGGTGGCGACCCGGGCGTCGCTGGTGGCGTCGAGCGCCAGCCTGGTCAGGTCCACCGGCTCCGCAGCCAGCGGCCGGCCCGCGTCCAGCTGCGCGAGCAGCAGCAACTCGTCCACCAGCACGCTCATCCGGGCCGACTCTGCTTCCACCCGGCCCAGCGCGTGCGCGATGTCGGCTGGCACCGGGCCCGGATGGCGGCGGGTCAGCTCGGCGTAGCCGCGGATGGCTGCCAGCGGGGTGCGCAGCTCGTGGCTGGCGTCGGCGGCGAACCGGCGCAGCCGCGCCTCGCTGGCGGCGCGGCGGGCCAGGGCCGACTCCACATGCCCGAGCATCCGGTTGAACGCCGTTCCGACCTGGCCGACCTCGGTCCTGGGATCGGTATCGGGGACCCGTTCCGGCAGCGTGACCTGGCCGCTGGCGAGCGGCAGCTGGGTGACCCTGGTCGCGGTGGCGGCGACCCGCCGCAGCGGCCGCAGCGACAGCCGCACCCAGCCGGTCCCGATCACCCCGGTCAGCACCAGCGCGGCGGCGAACACGACGATCTCGGCGAGCTCGACGTTCCGCAGCGTGGATTCCACGTGCGCCAGCGGGAGGCCGGTGACCAGGATGTCGTGGTCCTGGCCCGTGGTCGCCATCAGCCGGTAGTCCCCGCGCAGTGAGGTCAGGTCCCGCGTGTAGGGGCGGCCGTTCGGCGGCAGCCTGAGCAGCTGCTTCTTGTCGGCTGCGGTCAGGCGGCTCTTTCCGCCGACGATCGCCTGGGTGGTCACGACGCCGCGCTTGATCCGGGCCCCGAAAGTTCCCCATGCCTGGCCGATGCTGCAGTTCTGCTCCTGCCTCGCCCTCGGCGAGGGGTTGTGGTCACCCTGGTCGACCCCATCATGCTCGATCTGCTCGTTGGTCTCGATGCAGCTCGCGAACCGTCCGCCCGCGGCCGCGAGCTGGGCGTCTGTCTGGCTGATCAGGGTGGTGCTCAGCACCGTGTACGTCACGATGCCGATCGCGGCGCAGGCGACCGCCAGCAGCGTCAGCAGGCCCGCGATCAGCCGGGCCCGCAGGGTCCGCCCTGACAGCCAGCGGCGGAACCCGGTCATGACTATGAACTCCCCGGCTTGAGCACGTAGCCGACGCCGCGCACGGTGTGGATGAGCGGCTCCCGGCCTGCGTCGATCTTTTTGCGCAGGTAACTGATGTACAGCTCGACCACGTGCGCCTGGCCGCCGAAGTCGTAGTTCCAGACCCGGTCCAGGATCTGCGCCTTGGACAGCACCCGGCGGGGATTGCGCATGAGGAACCGGAGCAGCTCGAACTCGGTCGCGGTCAGCTCGACCAGCTCACCGTCGCGGCGGACCTCGCGGGCGTCCTCATCCATCGCCAGGTCGCCCACCACCAGCTGGGTCTCGCTGGCCGAGCGTGCGATACCGGCGCGCCGCAGCAGCCCGCGCAGCCGCGCAAGCACCTCCTCCAGGCTGAACGGCTTGGTGACGTAGTCGTCGCCGCCGGCGGTGATGCCGGCCACCCGGTCCTCTACGGCGTCGCGGGCGGTCAGGAACAGCACGCACACGTGCGGCAGCTCGGCCCGGACCCGCCGCAGCACCTCCAGCCCATCGATGTCGGGCAGCATGATGTCGAGCACCACGGCGTCTGGCCGGAACTCCCTGGCCGCCCGGACGGCAGTGGAGCCGTCCCCGGCGGTCTGGATCTCCCACCCCTCGTACCGCAGGACGCTGGCCAGCAGCTCGGCGAGGCTTGGCTCGTCGTCCACGACCAGCACCCGGATGGCGGTCCCGTCGGCGCGCCGGATGTCGCCGGCCGCGCCCCGCCGCCTGACGGCGGCAGCGGGCGGCCCGTTGCTGGGCGGCGCAGACCCGGATGGCGCGGGGCGCGTGTCGCTCACCATGGACTCCAGCCTCTGGCGGTTGCTTCTAGCCAGCGTATCCGCAGCCTCTGAGAGTCCTCTCAGCCTGTTCTGCCGGGCGCTGGTTTCTCCCTGACCAGTCGCAGCGCCAGCGCGGGGCAGTCGGTGACGGCCCGCCGCGCCAGCCGTTCCAGCCGCTGCGGCACCGGCCCGTCCGCCAGGATCGGGTAACCCCACTCATCGAGGCTGATCAGTTCCGGCAGGAGTTCCGCGCACACGCCGTGCCCGGCGCAGGCGATCGGGTCGACCCGCAGCTTCCTGCCCATCCCGGCTAGCTCCAATCCGCGGCGTCGATCGCTGGCTCGGGCGGCAGCGGCAGGAACGGGCGGGCCTCGGTGCCGGTGCACTGCCCACGGCAGTGCAGACCGGCTTCGGCCGCGAACACCCGCAGCGCGCTGCGCACCAGCCGGGCGGTGCCGTCCGGGTGATGGCAGGCGCCGCGGCCCTCGACCAGCCCGGTCCAGCGTTCCAGGTCCGCCCGGGCGGCCGCCCGGTCCGGCCAGCGGCCGCCCATGCCCCGGCGGGCGGCCCTGGGCCCCTCCGGCAGGGCCAATACGGACAGGGCGGCGGCCATCCGGGGCAGCCCGTTGAAGCAGGGCCCGCACTGCCCCGCCGACTCCAGTGCCAGGTACCTGACCACGCGGGCGGTCTCGGCCAGGCCGCACCGGCCTGCGGGAAGGGCCGCCAGCACCCCTGCGCCGACGAACGCACCGGCCGGCCGGAGCGTGGCATTCGACAGCCGCAGGCCGGCCGCCTCGGGCGTGGCCAGCCAGGCGCCGTGATACCCGCCGACGAGCACCGCCCCCGCGCCGGCCAGGCTGAGCAGGTCCGCCAGGGGAGTGCCGAGCGCCGCCTCGGTCACGTCGGCCCGGCCGCTGGCCTGGTACAGGGTCGTGAGCATGCTGCCTGGCTCGGCGGAGGTGCCGACCGCGCGGAACCAGCCGGCGCCGTACCGGGCGATCAGGGCCAGGTGGGCGAGCGTCTCGACGTTCTGCACCAGGGTCGGCCGGCCCGCGACGCCGCGCTCGGACAGCCGCGGGTCCTTCAGCCGCGGCAGTGCTGCCCCGCCCGTGACCACGCTCGCCAGCGAGGACGCTTCCCCGGCCAGGAACCGCGACGGCGCCTCGATGAGCTCCACCGGCGCCCGGTCGGCCCGCGCGTCGACCCGCTCGGCCAGCGCGACCTGCAGGTGGCGGAGCAGCCGCGGGTTGCGGTGCACGTAGAGGCCGATGGTCAGGGAGCCGACCGCCTCGGCTGCCAGTTGCAGGCCGTCCAGCACCAGGTGCGGGGAGATCCAGAGCAGCGACTTGTCCTTGTTGCTGGCTGGTTCGCCTTCCGCGCCGTTGCCGATCACCACCGGCTCCGGCGCGCCGGCCACCGCGGCGAGCTTGCGGTGCACGGGGAAGGCGGCACCGCCGCGGCCGGTGAGACCGGCCGCTGCCGCTTCCCTGATCAGATGCCCGGACCGGCCCCGGTACGGGACCGGGCCATAGGCGCGGAGGTGATCGGTGAGCCGGACCGGCACGGCGCCATGGCGCGGCAGCAGCCGGGGCAGCTGCGCCGGCCCGGCGCCCGGCGCCGGTACGGGCAGCGGCTCGGTCAGCGAGAACCTCGGATGGGCGAGTGCCGCGGGTGAGGTCATCGGGCAGCGGCTCCCGTGACTGGGTTGCGGGGCCCGCAGGCCGGGTCGTCTGGCGGGCTGACCGGGCCACCGCGCCGGTGATGACGGGCCGGCTGGCGGCGCGCCCTCCGCTCGGACCGGACGAGTTCGGAGGCCGCTCGCTCCGGGCGCGGGGTCGCCTTCATCGCCTGCGACACCCGCCACAGCACGGCGCCGCCAACTGCCAGCGCGCTGCCGATGGCAACCACCCGCAGCCCGCCGCTGAGCATGTCGGTGCTGACGCCCAGGCCGTGCGCGAACGCCACCGGCCAGGCGGCATATGCCAGCCAGTGCACCCACCGCCAGGCGCGCCGCGGCATCCGGCCCCGGGCCAGGCTGGTGACGATCAGCGCGATGACCAGGTCCAGCGCCACCGCGCCCAGGCCGGTCCAGAACGGCAGGTAGGGGGAGACGAACGGGATCAGGATGGCGGCGGCACCGATCGTGACGAACGGGTCGACCACCGCGGTGATCACGTGCACGGCGAGGAAGACCACCGCCACCAGCGACAGGCTCCGGTGCAGCCCGGTGACCGCGAACGAGGGCAGCCCCGGCAGCCTGCCCTGCCGGTTGACCAGCACGCCCAGCACGACCACGAGGGTCAGCAGCACCAGGCTGACCACGCCGGTTGCGCGGCTCGCGTACCAGAGCGCGGTGGCGTGGGTGATGCCGTTCATCTGTCGTATTCCTCCCTGCGGCCGGGCGCGCCGCCCTGCCGCCTTCAGTCATCAGCATCGGGCAGCGGGTGCAGGGCAATCTCTGCCGCGGCTATCAATCACCTATGAGCGACAGCCCGCCGGCCAGGCGTGTCCGGGGCGGTGCCTGGCCGCCCGCTGGTTGCCCCGGCCGTCCGCTGGCTGGCAGGATTCGCCCCGGTGACACGCCCAGACGGCCGCGATCGCCGGATGGAGGCGGAATGACCGGTCAGCCCTCCCGCAGCCGGCGGGGAGGCAGGGTGCTGGGCGGGGTGCTGGTGGACACCGG
>JAIRTY010000291.1 GCA_031254715.1 Nocardiopsaceae bacterium
TGCGCCTGCTGCCCGCCGAACATCATGCGGCTGATCGCCAGCCTGCCCCACTACCTGGCGGCGGCCGGCCCGGACGGGCTCTGGCTGAGCCAGTACGCCACCGGCAGCTTCGCCGCCGACGTGGCCGGGGAACGGACCGGGATCAAGGTCACCACCGGCTACCCGTGGCAGGGGCAGGTGAGGGTGGAGGTCACCGGCACCGGCCCGGCGCCGTGGGGGCTGCGGCTGCGGGTGCCCGGCTGGTGCCGCGGCGCCAGCATCACCGTCAACGACCGCCCGGCGGACGGGGAGCTGTCCGGCGGCTGGCTGGCGATCACCCGGCACTGGCAGCCGGGCGACGTGGTGGTGCTGGAGCTGCCGCTGCCGGCCCGGCTCACCGAGGGCCATCCCCGCGCGGACGCGGTCCGCGGCTGCCTGGCGATCGAGCGCGGGCCGCTGGTGTACTGCCTGGAACAGGCCGACCAGCCCGCCGGGACCCGGCTGGACGACGTCGTGATGGGCCCCGCCGCGCCGCTGACCGCGGGCGAGCAGCCGGGCCTGCTGGGCGGCGTGGTCACCGTGACCGCCCCGGGCTACCTGCGGCGGCCGCAGGGCCAGCCGGACTGGTGGCCCTATGGCGACGCGGGCGCCGGCACGCCTCGGTGGGATGAGATCACGCTGACCGCCGTGCCGTACTTCACCTGGGCCAACCGCGGCCCCGGCGCGATGCGGGTCTGGATCCCCGGCCGGACGCCACCCTGACGGACCGGGCGGTACCGGCTCAGGGCTGGGTGCCCAGGGTGACGTCGGCGGTGTGCGTGCTACCGCCGCGCCGGTAGGTGAGCGGCACTTTGTCCCCTGGCTTCTTGGTCAGGGTCAGCTCCTGCAGCTGAACGTTGCTGGTGGCGTCCTCGCCGTCAACCTTGGTAATCACGTCGCCCGCCCGCAGGCCCGCCCCGGCCGCCGGGCCGCCGGCTGTCACCCCGCCGACGTAGAGGCCCTCGGGCGTCCCGCTCTGCTGCGCCGCCGCAGCCGAGACCGGGACCGTCTGCACGCCGAAGTAGGCGTGAGTGACCCGGCCGGAGCTGATGAGCTCGTCCGAGATGGTCTTGGCGAGATTGACCGGGATGGCGAAGCCGAGGCCGATGTTCCCGCCCGACGACTCTCCGGACGAGCTCGGCACCGACGCCCCGGCGGTGGGCACCCCCACGAGCTGGGATTCGCAGTTCACCAGGGCACCGCCGCTGTTGCCTGGGTTGATGGCCGCGTCTGTCTGCACCGCGGACACCAGCAGCGCGGAGTTGTCGTTCTCGCCGGGAACCTGCACGGTCCGGTCGAGCGCGCTGACGATCCCGGACGTGACGGTCCCCGACAGCCCGAGCGGCGCGCCCAGGGCGATGACCGGCTGGCCCACCCGCACCGACCCGGACGAGCCGAGCGCGATCGGCTTGAGATCACCGGCGGACTGGACCTTGAGCACGGCAAGGTCGGTTTGCGGGTCGCGGCCGGTGAGGCTGGCCTTGCTGGTGGACCCGTCGGAGAACTTCACCTCGATCGAGCCGCCGCTGGCGGCGGGCGCGATGACGTGGTTGTTGGTCAGGATGTAGCCGCCTGACCGGATGATCTCACCCGAGCCGGTGCCACTCCCGTTCGGGCCCTGGACGGCGATCGTGACCACCGACGGCAGCACGCGGTCGGCCACGGGCGTGACGGCGCACCCCCCGGCGGCGGCGGTGGTCGCGGCCGGCGGGCTCGACCCCGAACCGGAGGAGCCCACCGCCGCCCCCGCCAGCCCGCTGCCGACGCCCACCACCACGACGACGAGCGCGATTCCGGCCCACAACGGCCACCGGGTGCGGTGATCGCTCACGGCTGCCCGCTCCTCAGGAAATCGGATGGCGGTCGCGCGCCCGCGGGCACGCTCGCTCCATGCTGTTCCCCCAACCGGGCGCGCGACCTCACCCCTGGCGGGTGAAGCCGCTACCCGGTACCCGCCTCGTCCCTGGGGACCAGCCCGCCCAGCACCGGCGGCAGCTCGCCCTCGTGGATGACGCCGAGCCGCTGGGTGGGCCGCGTGAGCGCGACGTACAGGTCATTCAGGCCGCACGGCGACTCAGCCAGGATCTGCTGCGGGTCGGCGACCAGCACCGAGTCGAACTCCAGCCCGCGGGCCTGCTTCACGCTGAGCACCACCACCGGGCGGTCGAGGTCGGGTTCCTCGGCCAGCACCACGTCCGGGACGGTCACCGCGACCGCCTTGGCCAGCTCATCCAGGCGGCTACCGGGCACGATCACGGCCAGCCGCCCGCCGCCGACCCGGTCAGCCTCCTCGCTGGCCGCCTCCCCCAGCACGGCGTGCATCTCGCCGGCGGGCACGGGGAGATGCCACGGCCGGGAGCCGCTCTCGCGCACCGCGCGGGGCTGGTCGAGACCGGGGTCGATCTGTGTCAGCACGTCCGCGGCGACCTCGGCGATCTCGGCCGGGGTCCGGTAGTTGATGGTGAGCCGGTCCAGCCGCCACCGGTCGCCCAGGTGCGAGCCGAGCACCTCCTGCCAGGAGGGGGCCCCGCACTGCTCGCTTGCCTGCGCCATGTCGCCGACGATCGTCATCGACCGGCTGGGGCAGCGGCGCATCAGCATCCGCCACGCCATCGGCGACAGTTCCTGCGCCTCGTCCACGATGATGTGACCGAACGTCCAGGTGCGGTCGGCTGCCGCCCGTTCCACCGCGGTCCGGTCGTCTTCCTGCTCGTAGCGCTCGGCCAGCCGTTCCGCGTCCAGGATGTCGTAGGCAGACAGGATCTCGGCTTCCTCCTCCGGGTTCAGGTCCACCGACCGGGACCCGTAGGCGAGATCGAGCACCCCGCGGGCGTAGGCGATCCGGCGCCGCCGCTCCCGGCGCTGGCGGGCGGCGGTCACCCGGTCGTCCTCGCCCAGCAGCTCGGCCGCCTCGTCCAGCAGCGGCACGTCCGCCGCTGTCCAGCCGCCGCCCGGTTCCCGCAGCAGCGAGTCGCGCTCGGCCTGGGTGAGCGAAGCGGCCGCGGCCGCCAGCCGCTCCGGCGCGGAGAGCAGGTCATCGAGCAGCCGCTGCGGGGTCAGCCGCGGCCAGAACGCCTCCAGCGCGGACCGGACCTCCGGGCTGTCACGCAGCTCAGCCCGGATGTCGGCCAGGTCCTCCTCGCCAAGCAAGTTGCCGCCGCCGAGCACGTCGAACCCGATCCGGTCGGCCACCTTCCGCGCCAGCGCCTCGATGAGCAGCCGGTGCACCAGTGCCCTGGCCTGGTTGTGCGGCATCCGGGTGCGCCGTGCCCGCTGGGTGATCCGGGTGCAGGCGCGGCGGTCCAGCCGCACCGTCTCGTGCTCGTAGGTCACCTCCAGGCCGCCCCGGGGCAGGCCCTGCCGGCCGCGGATTGCGGCGGCGACCACGTCGGCCAGCTCAGCCCGCCCCTTGAGCAGCGCGGTCGGCTGCGGTTCCGGGCGGCGGGCGGTGACTCCCGGGTACAGGTCGGCGATGGTGGACAGCAGGGCCGAGGTCTCGCCCAGCGACGGCAGCACCTGGCCCACGTAGCGCAGGAAGGTCGGGTTCGGCCCGATGATGAGCACCACCCGCCGCGCCAGCTGCTCCCGGTGGGTGTAGAGCAGGTACGCGGCGCGGTGCAGGGCGACGGCGGTCTTGCCGGTGCCCGGGCCGCCCTGGACGACGAGCACCCCCTTGTGCTCGGACCGGATGATCCAGTCCTGCTCCGCCTGGATGGTCTCGACGATGTCGGCCATCTGGCCGGTCCGGCTGGCGTTCAGGGCCGCCAGCAGCGCGGCTTCCCCGGTCAGGCCGCTGCCGGGGCTTTGCCCGGCGGCGTCCAGGTCGAGCACCTCGTCGTCGAGCCTGGTGACCTTGCGGCCGATCGTCTTGATGTGACGGCGGCGCCGGATCCCCTCCGGCGAGACCGGGGTGGCGAGGTAGAACGGCCGGGCCGCGGGTGCCCGCCAGTCAAGCAGCAGCGGGCGATAGTCGTCGCCGGAGTCCCGGATGCCGAGGCGGCCGATGTAGTGCGGCTCGCCGGTGTCGGTGTCGATGCGGCCGAAGCAGAGCCCGTTCTCCGCGGCGTCGATCTGCGCCAGCCGGCGGCTGTACTCGTCCGCGATGACGTCGCGCTCGGTCCGGGCCTGCGGCGTCCCGCCCGCCTCCCGCAGCGTGCTGGCAAGCCGGGATGAGGCCCTCTCCCGGAGCTCATCCAGCTCGTCGTAGAGCATGGAGACGTATGCCTGCTCCTGTGCGACCTCTCGCTGCCTCACACTGCTCAGGGTAGACAACTGGGCGCGGTGCCCCGCGCCAGCCCGCAGCGCGGCGCGCCCGGCCTGCGACGATCCCGTGCCCTAAGCCCCGTGCCGGCGCCCGCGGCCGGGGCGGGCGGTCCCGGCCCGCCACGCCACCGCGGTCGCCAGCGCGGCGGCAACGGCCCCGGCCAGCATGGCCGCCCGGTCGCCTTCGGCGCCCCCGCTGCCCCCGCTGGCGGTGGCGACGGCGCCGCTGTGGCTGACGGCCAGCGCGATGGCGGGCAGCAGCGCGGCGCCCACGGCCGCGCCGAGCTGGCGGCCGGTGTTCATGACGCCCCCGACCAGGCCCTGGTCAGCGTTGGCCACGCCACGGCTGGCCATCACCATCGACCCGAACGCGGTGCCAGCGGAGCCGAACCCGACCAGCATCACCGCTGCCAGCAGCGGGCTGTAGCCGCCGCTGGCCGGCAGCTGGGTGAGCATGAGCAGGCCGATCGCGGCGGCCGCGGTGGTCAGCACCAGCAGCCGGCGCAGCCCGAACCGTCCGGCCAGCCTCGCCCCGAACACCCCCGCGATGATCCCGACGATGCCCTGCGGCGCGATGGCCAGCCCGGTCACCAGCGGCGACTCCCGTAGCACATCCTGCAGGTAGAGCGAGAGCACCAGCATCTCGCCCGCGTTCCAGACGCCCAGCAGCCCGACCAGCGAGTAGCCCTTGCGCAGCGACGGCAGCCGCAGCAGGCCGGGCCGGATCAGCGGGTCCGGATGCCGGGCCTCGACGGCCAGGAACCCCACCGCCGCCGCCACGGCGGCCGCCGCCGCGGCAAGCACCACGGGCGAGGCCCAGCCGGCGGCATTGGCCTGCGAAACCGCGAACACCAGGGCGGCGACCGCGCCGGTGATCAGCAGTGCCCCGGCCACGTCGAGCCGCCGCCGGGCCCGCGCTTCCCGGCCCCGGCCGAGCAGCCGCGGCACGAGAGCCACCGCGACGAGCCCGACCGGCACGTTCACCAGGAAGACCGCGCGCCAGCTCGTGTACTCCACCAGCACCCCGCCCAGCACCTGCCCGGCGACGAAGCCGAGCGACGAGGTGGCCCCGTACATGCCCAGCGCCCGGGTCCGCTGCGGTCCCTCCGGGAATCCGGTGGTGATGAGCGACAGCGCGGCGGGGGCCACCATGGCGGCTCCGCCGCCCTGCAGCATCCGGGCCGATACCAGCAGCACTGGGTCCCTGGCCAGTCCTCCGGCCAGCGACGCGGCGGTGAACAGCAGCAGCCCGGCGGCGAACATGCGGCGGCGGCCGAACAGGTCGGCGGCCCGGCCGCCGAGGATCAGCAGCCCGCCGAACGCGATCGCGTACCCGGTCACGATCCACGCCGCGGCCGTGGCCGGGAACCCGAGTTCCCGCTGAATCGACGGCAGTGCCACGTTCACGATGCTGAAGTCCAGCACCACCATGAAAGCCGCGGTCAGGATGAGGGCGAGGGCGGGTCCCGAGGGGCCCGGGGCGGGCCCGGCGGGCGCTGGCTGGCTGCCCGGAGCGGGGCCTGGTGAGATGGTCTGGGGGTGGACGGCTGGCGCAGCCCGGGTCTCCGTAAGCATTCCATTTCCGATACGGAACGTTTCGTAATATTGGCCGTATGCTGGAACCTCATGGGCTCCGCACCTATTCCCGCGGCGCCGGGCGGCCCCGTCCGGCGCGGCCGGCCCCGTAGCGAGCAGGCGGACCGGGCGATCCTGACCGCCGCCGCGGACCTGCTGGCCGAGCGCGGGCTGGCGGGGATGCCGATCGAGGAGGTCGCCGCCCGGGCCGGAGTGGGCAAGGCCACGATCTACCGGCGCTGGCCCTCCCGCGGCGCGCTGGCGCTTGACGCCTTTCAGGCCGAGTTCGCCGGGCAGCAGCGGCTGCCCGACACCGGGACGTTGCACGGGGACCTGCTGGCCGCGCTCCGGTCCTGGGTGCGGGCGGTCACCAGGACCCGGGCGGG
>JAIRTY010000378.1 GCA_031254715.1 Nocardiopsaceae bacterium
TCGCCCGGGCCGAGGCGGTCGAGATCATCGAGCCGTCGCCGGACCGGGTGGCGCCGCCCTGCCCGTACGCCCGCCCGGGCGGCTGCGGCGGCTGTGACTGGCAGCATGCCAGCCTGCCCGCGCAGCGGCGGCTCAAGGCGGCCGTGATCGGCGAGCAGCTGCGGCGGATCGCCGGCCTGGAACGCGACGTCACGGTCGAGCCGGTGCCAGGGGACTCCGGCGGCCTGGGCTGGCGCACCCGGGTCCGGTTCAGCGTGGCCCCGGACGGGACGGCCGGCCTGCTGCGGCACCGCTCGCATGAGGTCGCAGAGGTGACCGACTGCCTGATCGCCCACCCGCTGATCCGGGAGCTGGCAGTCACCCGGCAGCGGTGGCACGGGGCCCGGTGGGTGGAGGCGGTGGCTGCGCCCGGCTCGGGCGAGCGGGCGCTGCTCGTCTCGCCGGACGCCGCCCGGTGCGAGCCGGCCGCCGCGGCCCCGGCCAGCTCGGTGATCTCCGTCCGGGGCCGGCGAGAGGTCCCGGTGCGCGGCCGCAGCTACCTCCGGCAGGCCGCGGCCGGGCGGACCTGGCGGGTCGCCGCCAGCGGGTTCTGGCAGGGGCACCCGGGAGCGGCCGGGGTCCTGACCGAGGCCGTGCTGGCGGCGCTGGCGCCACGGCCGGGGGACGTGGCGCTGGACCTGTACAGCGGTGCCGGGCTGTTCGCTGGCGCGCTGGCCGGAGCGGTCGGCCCGGACGGGACCGTGATCGCGGTCGAGTCCGGCCCGGCAGCGGTCCGCGATGCCCGGCACAACCTGCGGGCCACCCCGTGGGCGCGCGTCTACCGGGGCGACGCAGCCCAGGTCCTGGCCGCCGGCCCGGGCCGCGGCTGGCCAGCGCCCCGGCTCGCCGTGCTCGACCCGCCCCGGGCGGGCGCCGTGCCGGGGGTCGTCGCGCAGCTGGCGGCGCTCGCCGGGCTGGAGCGGATCGGCTACGTGTCGTGCGACCCGGCCACGCTGGCCCGCGACATCGCCCAGTTCACCGCGGCCGGGTGGGAGCTGGCGGAGCTGCGCGGGTTCGACACGTTCCCGATGACCCACCACGTCGAGTGCCTCGCGGTGCTGGCGCGGGAGAGTGAGCCCCCCGCGGAGATATGACTCAGGGGAGCCCTCCGCCGGGCAGGCATAGTCCAGGATGGGTCGCATGCAACTGCGGATCTTCACCGAACCACAGCAGGGCGCTGACTACGACAGGCTGCTGGCGGTCGCCCGGGCCACCGAGGAGCTGGGCTTCGACGCGTTCTTCCGGTCCGACCACTACCTGCACATGGGAAACGGCAGCGGGCTGCCCGGCCCGACCGACGCCTGGGTCACCCTGGCCGGGCTGGCCATCCAGACCACCCGGATCCGGCTCGGCACCCTGATGAGCCCGGTGACGTTCCGGCTGCCGGGGCCGCTGGCGATCTCGGCCGCGCAGGTCGACGAGATGAGCGGGGGGCGGATCGAGCTCGGCCTCGGAACCGGCTGGTTCGACGCCGAGCACACCGCCTACGGGATCCCGTTCCCGCCCGTGGGCGACCGGTTCGGGCTGCTGGCCGAGCAGCTCGCCATCATCACCGGGCTGTGGCAGACCCCGCCCGGCCAGACCTTCTCCTACCAGGGCTCGCACTACCAGGTGACCGATTCGCCCGCGCTGCCCAAGCCGGCCCAGCGCCCCCGCCCGCCGGTGCTGGTCGGCGGGGACGGGCCGCGCCGCACCCCGCGGCTGGCCGCTCAGTACGCGGATGAGTACAACGTCCCGTTCGGCAGCCTGGCGGACACCGCCGCGGCGTTCGGCCGGGTGCGGGAGGCCTGTGCCGCGGCCGGGCGGGACGCCGCGTCCATGACCTACTCGGCGGCGCAGACCGTGTGCTGCGGCCGGACCGAGGCGGAACTCGCCCGCCGGGCCGCCGCCATCGGCCAGGACCCGGCAGCGCTGCGGGCGAACGCACTGGGCGGGACCCCGGCAGAACTGGTGGACAAGCTCGGCCGGTTCGCCGAAGCCGGGGCCGCCCGGGCCTACCTCCAGGTCCTGGACCTGCACGACCTCGATCACCTGGAACTGCTCGCCACCGAGGTAGCGCCGCAGGTCGCCTGACCCGCGGGGTCAGGTCAGCGGGGCCAGTGCCTCGGCCAGCGGGGCGAGCACGCCCGGATCCGCCCGCAGCGGCAGGTTCACGATCACCAGGTCGGCGCCCGCCTCCCCGAACGCCGAGGCGGTCTCGGCGGCCTGGGCGATGCCCTCGTCCATCCGGACGTTCACCGAGCAGGTGATCTCGCCGATGTCCCGGCCCAGCGCGGAACAGTGCTCAGCCAGCGTGCCCCGCAGGCTGAGCCAGGTCTCCACGTCGACGTTGAGGGTGTTCCACTGCTGGGCCCAGCGGGCCGCGGTGCGCAGGGTCCTGGTACGGCCGCGGCCGCCGATGGTGACCGGGGGGTGCGGCTGTTGCACCGGCTTGGGCTCGCACCGGGCCTCGGTGAGCTGGACGTAGCGCCCCGTCAGCGTGGTGACCGGCTGGCTGAGCAGCCCCACGATCGCCTCGACCCCCTCGTCGAAGCGGTCGAACCGCTCCCGCAGCGGGGGCAGCGCGATCCCGTAGGCGTCGCACTCTTCCTGATTCCAGCCCGCGCCCAGCCCCAGTTCCAGCCGGCCGCCGGAGATGACGTCCACGGTGGCCGCCATGTTCGCCAGCACCGCCGGGTGCCGGTAGATCATGCCGGTCACCTGGCAGCCGAGCCGGATCCGCCGGGTGGCCTGCGCCAGCGCGCCGAGCATCGTCCAGGCCTCCAGGTTGGGCCCGGTGTGATCGCCGGTGAGCGGGTAGAAGTGGTCCCAGTTCCAGGCGGACTCGAACAGGCTGATCTCGTCGGCCGCCACCCACACATCCCGGAGCTGCTCCCAGGTGGTGTGCTCGGGCCTGGTCTTGATCGCGAAACGCACCGGCTTTTGCCTCCGTGTCCATGTCGGCGGGCGGGCTCTGCCCGCCAGGAGGCTATCGCGTCCGCGGCCATCAGTTCCGGGGCCTGCTCCGGGCCGCGAGAACGATCTGGGTCGCCAGGTACGTGCTCACGCCCAGCTTCGCGGCGATCTCATCGGGCCGCAGGCCCTGCTCGTTGTAGAGGAGCGCGAGCCGTTCCTGCCGCGCGCTCCACGGCCGGTGCTCGCGTGCGGGAGCCGGTGCGGGCTTGCGGCGATGCTGCCGCTGCCGGGCGGCCTGCGACCGGGCAGGCCGTTCCTCCCGGCCGGGAGCCCCGGCCGGGCCCGGGGAGGGCGGTGCCGGGGCGGGCCGGGCTGCCCGGGCGGGCGCGGCGGCGGAC
>JAIRTY010000381.1 GCA_031254715.1 Nocardiopsaceae bacterium
AGGTGTCCCTTGTCGATCTGGGCCAGCCCGAACGCCACCGCGACCGACACGACCAGCATCAGCGCAGGCACGAACAGCAGGCTTTCGCGGAGCCGGTCGCGCAGCTCGCGGACCCGCAGCCGTCTCAGGTGCCTTCCCACCGCCGCACTGTGATGATCACGTCTCACATCCGGCACGCTAGCGTTCCTGGCCGGTCCGTAGCAGCTAGGCTCCGGACGAACGCTCTCGTGGTTCTGGCCTGGCCGCGAACAGGCCGGGCGGCGGGGCGAGCGAGGGCCGGGCCCGCGCGTCGGTGACCGGCCTGGCGCCGGCGGTGAACCGGTCGAGCTCGTCGCCCGCCAGCAGCCGTCCAGGGAACGGGTCGGCGGCCGCCCGCCGGGCCAGCTCAGCGGCCGGAAGGCCCCGGCGCGCCGCGGTCAGCACCAGGTTGCCGAACCGGCGGCCGCGCAGCACGGCCGGGTCGGCGAGCAGGCAGGCGTGCGGGAACACCGAGCGCACCGTCGCCACCTGGGCGCGGGCATAGCCGAGCGGGGAGGTGTCGCCGATGTTGGCGGCGTAGCTGCCAGCCGGGCTGAGCGCCCGCGCCGCGGCGGCCGTGAACTCGGCCGACGTCACGTGGGCGGGGGTACGGCCGCCCGCGAACAGGTCCGCTATCACCACGTCGCAGGAACCGGCCGGGAGCTGTTCCAGCACTGCGCGGGCATCGCCGACCCGGATCCGGACCCGGCCGGGGCGGCGGCCGTGCGGGCCCCGCGGGCCCCCCGGGCCGAGCGGCAGCCACTGCCGGACCAGTTCGACCAGCGCGCCGTCGGCCTCGGCCACCAGCTGGCTGGACCCGGGCCGGGTCGCCGCCACGTACCGGGCCAGGGTCAGGCCCCCGCCGCCCAGGTGCAGCACCCGCAGCGGCTGCCCGGCCGGCGCCGCCAGGTCGATCAGGTGCCCGATCCGCCGCACGTACTCGAACTCCAGGTACTGCGGGTCATCGAGATCCACGTGTGACTGCGGGATGCCGTCGACGAGCAGGGTCCAGGCCCGGGGCCGGTCCGGGTCCGCGACGAGCTCGGCCACGCCCGCCCCGGTCTGCTGCCTGACGACCGTCCTGCCGCGCTGCCGGTGTGCCACGCCAGCCAGTATCACCCGGCCCGGCGGGTTGACTCCGTACCGCGGTACGGCTGCTAGCTTGCCTGACATGGCAGGGCTGACAATCGGGAAGTTCGCCGCCGGGGCAGGGGTCGGCGTCGAGACGGTCCGGTTCTACCAGCGGCGGGGCCTGCTGGCGCGGCCGGAGCGGAGCGGCTCGGGGTTCCGGCAGTACACCGACGCCGACCGGCAGCGGCTGGCCTTCATCCGCCGGGCCCGGCAGCTGGGGTTCACGCTGGGCGAGATCAGGGACCTGCTCGGCCCGGCGGAGGACCGCAGCGCCGCCGAGATTTCCCGCGCCGCCGAGGCCAAGCTGGCGGCGGTCGGCGAGCAGATCGCCGAGCTCGCGCTGCTGCAGTGCCGGCTCCGGCGGCTGGTGCGGGTGTGCGAGCAGGGCGACCGCGACGACTGCGTGGCGCTGCAGCTCGGGGATGCCGGCCGGAGCGGCCGGGACCGATCATCTGGAACGGAAGGGGCAGGTTGGTGAGCTCGGCACAGATCGTGACTGACGAGACCTTCGAGAACGATGTCCTGCGCAACTCCAGGCCGGTCATCGTCGAGGCCTGGGCCGAGTGGTGCGGGCCCTGCCGTCAGGTCGGGCCGGTGCTCGACGCGATCGCGGCCGACCACCCGGACACCATCGACGTGGTGAAGCTGGACGTCGACGAGAACCCGCTGACCGCCCGGGCCTACCAGATCTTGCAGGTGCCGACGATCAGCGTCTTCTCCGGCGGTGAGGTCGTCAAGCAGGTGATCGGCGCCCGTTCCAAGTCCGCGCTGCTGCGGGAGTTCGCTGACTTCCTCGGCTGAGCAGGTAATAATCCGTTCGGAATGAATGCCAGCCAGGCAGCGGTGGCGGCGATCCGGGCGGAGCTGAGCCGGAACGCCCGCTACGACGACGAGTCGGTCGTGCATCCGGCCTGGATCCGGCAGCGCTACGAATGCTGCTTCCCCGGGTACCGGGCGGCCCGCCAGGCGGCCGTGACGGCCGCCTGGCACGAGGCCGGGCACGCGGTCGCCGCGCTGGCGGTGGGAGCCCGCTTCAGCTCGGCAAGCATCCGGCACGGCGCACGCAGCGAGGGGCGCGTCCACGGCATCACCGGGGGCGGCGAGCAGGCGTTCGTGGTGGACGCGGCCGGTCAGCTCGCGCAGCGGCTGCGGGACTGGAGCCTGCCAGGGACCGACGATGAGCTGCGCGCGTGGCTGGCCGACTGGCGCGGCGACGGCGGCGACGCCAGCCGCTTCCGGCGGGCGATCAGGGCGCGGTCCGGCGCGGACGAGGTCGCCGCCTGGCGCCACACCGAGCGGCTGCTGACCCCGCTGCGGCCGCGCATCCAGCTGGTGGCCCGGGCGCTGCTGGTGCATCCGCGGCACCTGCCCTGCGAGGTGGTGACGGCGATCGCCGGGGACTGCCGGCCCGCTCAGCGGCCCTCCCGTGCCTCCTCGATCGTGAGCTCCGCGGCCGGGTCGGCCTCGAGCCGGGCAGCGGGGATCGGCTTGCCGCTGCGCACCGAGCGCCCGTAACTGCCGTCGTCCAGCCGGCCGAGCGCGCGGTCGATCGCGGCCAGCCGTCCCTGCAGGCTCTCGGCGACCGCGTCGTCGATGCCCTCCGACGTGAGCGGCTGGGCGGCGTCGGCGAAGTCGCCGGGCTCCCCGCTCCCCGCCCGTTCCCGGTCGCCGGCTGCCTCCGTGTCCCGCAGCAGGCTTTCCACCTCGGCGCGCTCGGCGGTGAGCCGTTCCCGCGCCCGCTTCTCGTTCATCCGGCCCCCTGGTTTGTGATGATCTCTGGGCTGCTGCCACGCTAGCGTGATTCCCGTGCCGAGCTCGTATTCAGCCCTTTCCCACCTGGAGTGCGCCCGGTGCGGCGCCCGCCACGACGCCAGCGGGGGCCCCGAGGGCTGCGCATGAGCAGTTCGCGCACCGACATCACCGTTCCCGGGCGGCCGCAGGGAGTCATCAGCATCGACGCGTGCTCGACCGAGCGCCGCACCCGCGCCTACGCCGAGGCCATCGCCGCGGTCACCCCGGCCCCGGTGCGGGCGGTGGTGAACACCCATCACCACGGTGACCACACGTTCGGGAACTGCCTGTTCCCGGCAGCGGCGATCATCGGTCACGAGCGCGCCCGGGCCGAGGCCATCGCGTTCGGGCCGCCCGGCCCGCTGCCGTTCTGGGACGGCCCCGACTGGGGTGACCTCACCCTGGACCCGCCGTTCGTCACCTTCACCGGCCAGATCGCCCTGCACGCCGGGGACCTGCGGGCGGAAGTCCGGTATGCCGGCACGCCCGCGCACACGACCAACGACTCGATCGTGTGGATCCCGGAGCGGTCGGAGGTGCTGCGCGGCGACCTGATCTTCAACGGCGGGACGCCGTTCCTGCTCGTGGGCTCGGTTGAGGGAGCCATCGAGGTGCTGGAGCAGGTGGTCCGGCCGCTCCGGGCGGCGACCGTCGTGCCCGGCCACGGGCCCGTCTTCAGCGGGGAGGAGCCGCTGGACGCCACCCTGGGCTACCTCAGGTTCGTGCTCGGCGTCGCGGCCAGCGCCCGGGAGGCGGGGCTCTCCCCGCTGGCCGCGGCGAGGGAAACCGATCTGGGGCGGTTCGCCGGGTGGGCGGACCCGGAGCGGATCGTCGGCAACCTGCACCGCGCCTGCGCCGAGCTGGCGGGCACCCCGCGCGGCGGCCCCATCGACATCGCCGCCGCGCTCGCCGACATGGTCGCCTACAACGGCGGCGCCCCGCTCACCTGCCTGGCGTAGCGGCCCGGGCCCGGCGGTCAGTCCCGGAGCGGGCGCTCGCCCGATACGTTGTGGGCATGACCCGTGATCTGTGGGGGCTGCCGCGGCGGGGCGCGGCAGCGGTGGCGGCCGGCCGGGTGGGGCTCGGCCTCGCCGCCCTGGCCTGGCCTGCGATACCGGCCCGGCCGTGGGTTGGCGCTGCTTCCGGCGGCCTGGCAGCCCGGGTGTTCGGGCGCGCCCTGGGCGGGCGTGACCTCGCCCTGGGCCTGGGCGCGCTGGCGGCGCTGCGGTGCCAGGACGGCGAACCCGGTGGCACCGGCGAGCCGGGCCCGGCC
>JAIRTY010000412.1 GCA_031254715.1 Nocardiopsaceae bacterium
GGTCACGGTGGAGGCGAGCACGTAGGCGGTGACCACCCACGACAGGTGCGTGACCCCGCCCAGGTCACCAACGATCCGCGGCAGCGCCGTAGAGACCACCAGCTGGTCCAGCATCGCCAGCATGATGGCCAGCAGCAGCCCCGGCAGGATGATCAGCACTTCCCGCCGCCGGCCCGCCGGGCGCCCCCCGCCAGCGACCGCCGCCGCCTGTGACTCCGCCATGTCCCCGCTCCCGTGTGCTCACAACTGGTGCTGGCAACCACTGCTGGCAACCACCGTGCTGGCTACCACAGTGCTGGCTACCTACCTGCCGGCCGGTTAGCATTCAGCCGGATGACA
Source organism: Nocardiopsaceae bacterium (assembly GCA_031254715.1). Classification (GTDB taxonomy): domain Bacteria; phylum Actinomycetota; class Actinomycetes; order Streptosporangiales; family Streptosporangiaceae; genus JAIRTY01. The sequence goes on from JAIRTY010000412.1 coordinate 340, forward strand.
GGCTATGATGGCTACTAACCGGCCGTCAAGTAAGTTTCTCGGAGCATGGACAGAGCGGGCATGAACGAGCCAACAAGCCCCGCCCCGGCGCAGGACGACGTCACCCCGCGCCCGGACACCCGGGCGCGCATCCAGGAAGTGGCACTCAATCTGTTCGCCGAGCAGGGTTACGACAAGACCTCGCTGCGCGAGATCGCCGAGCGGCTCGGCGTCACCAAGGCCGCCCTGTACTACCACTTCAAGTCCAAGGAAGACATCGTCGCCGGGCTGGCCAACGATTACTTCGACCGGCTCGAGGAGCTGGCCGGGTGGGGCCGCGGCCAGCCCAAGACGCCCGGGTTCCGGGCCGAGTTCCTGCGCCGCTACTTCGACATCGCCGACAGCGGCACCGGGGTGTTCCGGATGCTGGAACAGAACCAGGCCTCGGTCAACAGCCTGGCGCACAACAAGAGCCACAGCGCCCAGTTCCGGGACCGGATGCGGCGGCTGGTCGAGGCGCTCGCCGGGCCGGACGCGCCGCTGCGGGAGGAGTTCCGCGCCACCATGGCGGTCGCGAGCGTGAGCTTCGGGCGGATGCTGTACGCCGACCGGGCCAGCGACCCGGCCGAGCTGCGTGACGTCGTGCTGGCGACCGCCTACGAGCTCGCCGACGCGCGCACCAGCGGCAGCACCCGGTAGGGCACCGGCGCCGCTAGCGCGATCATGGTCGAGGTCCGCATCACCCCGGGCACGTCCACGATCGCGTCGACCACCCGCTGCAGGTCGGCGTTGGTGCGGGCCACCACCCGGCACAGCATGTCACCGGCCCCGGTGATCGTGTGCACCTCCAGCACCTCGGGGATGCGGGCCAGCCGCGCGGCCACCGGGTCGTGCCCGCCGGCCTGCCGGATCTCCAGCGTCACGAACGCGGTCACGCCGTGGCCGAGCGCCGCCGGGTCCACGTCCGGCCCGTAGCCGGTCACCACGCCGCGCGCGTGCAGCCGGTCCAGCCGCGCCTGCACCGTGCCGCGGGCCACCCCGAGCCGCCGCGACGCCTCCAGCACCCCGATCCGCGGCTCCGCCGCGAGCAGCCCGATCAGCCGCGCATCCAGCTCGTCAATCACCTTCTCACCCCGCCAGCCGGCCGGGCAGGCTGTACATAAACCCGGCAGTAGACCGTTCGGAACTATACAAGATGTCCAGCTGACTCGCCGCCCTGTTGCACATCCTGTCCTGCCGCCGGATGCTTCCCCCATGACCGTTACCCAGCATCAGCCGCCGCGGGCGGCCACGGATCCGTTCCCGGTCACCGGTCTCGACGCGGTCGTGTTCGCGGTCGGGAACGCGCGGCAGGCCGCGCACTACTACTCGGCCGCGTTCGGCATGCGCTGCGTCGCATACCGGGGCCCGGAGACGGGCTGCCGGGACGAGGCCGCCTACGTGCTGACGTCCGGGCAGGCGCGGTTCGTGCTGCGGGGCCCGGTGCGCGGCGGCACCGACCTCGGCCGGCACGTCGCCGCGCACGGCGACGGCGTCACCGACCTGTCGATCGGGGTGCCGTCGGCGGCTGACGCCTACGCGTTCGCGACCGCCCGCGGCGCCCGCGGGGTCACCCCGCCGCACGCCGAGCACGACGAGCACGGGGAGGTGGTGCTCGCCACCATCGCCGCCTACGGTGACACCACCCATACGCTGGTGGAACGGTCCCGTTACCAGGGTCCTTACCTGCCCGGGTACGTCGCCGCCGGGCCGCTGCTGGCGCCGCCGGAGCAGCCGCCGTTCACGGGGGTCGACCACTGCGTCGGCAACGTCGAGTTGGGGCGGATGGACGAGTGGGTGGGCTTCTACCACCGCGTGATGGGCTTCACCAACATGAAGGAGTTCGTCGGCGACGACATCGCCACCGAGTACTCGGCGCTGATGAGCAAGGTGGTGGCGGACGGCTCCCGCAAGGTCAAGTTCCCGATCAACGAGCCTGCGGCCGGCCGGCGCAAGTCCCAGATCGACGAGTACCTGGAGTTCTACGGCGGCCCCGGGGTGCAGCACATCGCGCTGGCCACCAGCGACATCGTGGCCGCGGTCCGCGCCATGAAGGCGGCCGGGGTGGCGTTCCTGCCCGCCCCCGGCAGCTACTACGAGACGCTCGGCGACTGGGTGGGCGAGACCCGGGTCGGCATCGGCGTGCTGCGCGACCTCGGGATCCTCGCCGACCGGGACGAGGACGGGTACCTGCTGCAGATTTTCACGGCACCGGTGAGCGACCGGCCGACCGTGTTCTTCGAGTTGATCGAGCGGCACGGGTCGCAAGGGTTCGGCAAGGGCAACTTCAAGGCGCTGTTCGAGGCCATCGAGCGGGAGCAGGCCCGGCGCGGCAACCTGTAGCGATTTTCATTCCGAACGGCCGCCGTCGCGGCTGCGGCCGGCCGTTCAGGCCGGCGTGCTGCGGGCTTACCCGAACAGCAGCGGGTAGCCGGCCTTGCGGAGCTGGCCGATGACCTCCTCGCAGTGGGCCGCGCCCCGGGTCTCGACCTGGAGCAGCACCTCCACCTCGTCCACCCGCAGCCGCGGCGCGACCCGCTCGTGCACCACGTCGAGCACGTTCGCGCCCAGCCCGGCCACCTCGGACAGCAGGGTGGCGAGCGCGCCGGGCCGGTCGGGGATCCGGCACCGGAACATCAGGTAACGCCCCGCCGCCGACAGCCCGTGCCTGAGCACCTTGGCCAGCAGCAGCGGGTCGATGTTGCCCCCGGACAGCACCACCACCACCGGCGGCTCGAACTCGTCCGGGTACTCCAGCAGCGCCCCGGCCCCGGCCGCGCCCGCCGGCTCGACCAGCTGCTTGGCCCGTTCCAGGCACAGCAGCAGCCCGCGGGACAGCGTCTCCTCCGACACGGTGACGACCTGATCGACCAGGCCGGAGACGATGGAGAAAGTGAGGTCCCCGGGGCGGGCAACGGCGATCCCGTCGGCCATCGTCGGCCCGGCCTGCACCGGCACCGGGTGACCGGCGGCCAGCGACGCGGGGAACGGCGCGACC
>JAIRTY010000428.1 GCA_031254715.1 Nocardiopsaceae bacterium
CCCGCCCGCAGCCGCCGCAGCACCAGCGCCCAGGCCAGCGCGGAGTCGCAGCGGGCCTCCAGCCCGAGCAGGTCCCCGGCTGGCAGGGTCGCCGCCACCCCGGCGGTGGCAGCCGGCCAGCCGGCCAGCACCCCGTTGTGGCTGAACAGCCAGCGGCCGGACGCGAACGGGGCGGCCGCGGCGGCGGCCGGCTCGGTGCCCTCGGTGGCCGACCGGACCGCGGCCAGCGCGGCGGTGGTCCGGGTGACCCGCGCCAGGTCGGCGAAGCTCGGGTCGTCCCAGATCGGCCCGGCGCGCCGGTAGCGGGCCGGGACCGGGTCGCCGTCGGCGTACCAGCCGATGCCGAACCCGTCCGCGTTCACGGTGCCGTGCTGCTGGCAGCGGGGCGCCCAGGCCTGCCGGGCCAGCCCGTGCGGCGGGTCGCTGATCAGCGCCCGCAGCGTGACCGGAGGGCCGAGGTAAGCGAGGTGGCGGCACACGGGGACGGTGCCCTCCCTCAGGCCGGGGCGGCGTCGCGGGCGGTGCGGAATCCGGCGAAGATCTGCCGCCGGACCGGGTAGTCCCAGTTCCGGAACGTGCCGCGGCTGACGACCGGGGCGACCGCGAACGAGCCGCCCCGCAGCACCTTGTACTCGCTGCCGAAGAACACCTCCGAGTACTCCCGGTACGGCCAGGCCCGGAACCCGGGGTAGGGCAGGAAATCGCTGCTTGTCCACTCCCACACGTCGCCGATGAGCTGCCGGGCACCGCAGGGCGCGGCGCCGCCCGGGTAGGAGCCGGCCGGGGCCGGCTGCAGGTGCCGCTGGCCCAGGTTGGCCCGCTCCGGGGAGGCCTCGCCGTCGCCCCACGGGTAGCGGCGGGAGCGGCCGGCGGCCGGGTCGAACCTGGCTGCCTTCTCCCACTCCGCCTCGGTCGGCAGCCGCCGGCCGGCCCAGGCCGCGTAGGCGCTGGCCTCATACCAGCTGACGTGCAGGACGGGCTCGGCGGGCGGCACCGGCTCGGTCGCCCCGAACCGGGTACGCACCCAGCCGCTGCCTTCCCGGCGCCAGAACAGCGGGGCCGTCAGGCCGGCCCGCTGCCGGTGCTCCCAGCCCGCCTCGCTCCACCAGCGGGGGTTGTCGTAGCCGCTGTCGGCGATGAACTCCTGGTACGCAGCGTTCGTGACCGGGGTGGTGTCGAGGTAGAACGGCGCCACCGGCACCGTGTGGGCCGGCCGCTCGTTGTCCAGCGCCCACGGCTCGGTGGAGGTGCCCATGACGAACGGCCCGCCGGGCACCAGCACCTCGGCCGGGAGCCTGAGCGCGTCAGCCGCGGGCCCCGGCGGCGCGGCCGACAGCGCCGGCGCGCCGGTGCGCAGCTGATGCGTGATCAGCATGGTCTCGTCGTGCTGCTGCTCGTGCTGGGCGATCATCCCGAACGCGAACCCGCCCGAGACCAGCGGCGCTCCCCCGAACGTGGCGCTTTCGAGCAGGTCGAGCACCCGGCTCCGGACGGTCTTGCCGTACGCCCGCGCCTCCTGCGGCGGCAGCAGCGGCAGCGTCGGCCGCTCGGTCCGCGGGTGCTCGAAGGCGTCGTAGAGCGGATCGATCTCCGGGTGCAGCGGCTCCTGCCCGCCGACCGACCGCAGCAGCCAGAGCTCCTCCTGGTTGGCGATGTGGGCCAGATCCCACACCAGCGGCGACATCAGCGGTGAGTGCTGGCGCACCAGGTCGCCGTCCTCCACGCACTCGGTCAGCAGCCGGGTCCGCTCCCGGGCCGACAGCAGGCTGCGCGCGATGGCCTCGCGCAGCGCTTCCGCACCCCGGCCCACCACGTCCGGCGTGGCGGCGCTCGCGCCCGGGCTCTGGTGCGTCGATGTCATTGAGACTCCTCCAGCGGGGTTGGGTGCGCGCCGGGCTGCCGCCCGGCGCCGTTGCGGGCCTCGTCCAGCCGGTCATCGGCCGGGCAGCGGCCCCGGGCCACGTAACGGTCGGCGAACGCGGCCACCGCGTGCCTGACCGGCGCGGGCGCGCCGAGCCGGGCCAGCGCCGGGCCGGCCGCCTCGAAACATCGCTCGCTGGCGCTGGCGAGCTGCGGGTCGTCCGGCCCGCAGCGGGCGGCCCGCAGCCACGGGCTGTCGCCGCGGGCATCGGGCGCCTGGCCGGGCCCCCGCCAGACCGGCTCCGCCGCGGTCATGGCCGCTTCCGCGGCGGCAGGGTCGTCGGCCAGCGCGGTCACCACCGCCGCGGGCACGACCCAGCTGTCCCCCGGCTGCGCGTCGATCATCCGCAGCTCCAGGTGACCGTGCGGCCGCACCGGCGGGAACAGGGTGGTGAGGTGATAAGCCAGGTCGTCGGCGGTGGGGCGGCGGTCTCCCCCGCCCCGCAGCCAGTCACGGAACGTCAGCCCGGCCGGGGCGGTCCAGCCCGGGGTGTCGTCCCGGCGGACGCACATGACCTTGGCGTCCAGCGCGTACGAGGCCCAGGCCGAGCGCGGGTCGGTGGCCCCGGGCCGGCCGCCGTTCGGTGCGCTGCGGGCAGACGGCTCGGCGCGCGGCGGCGGGCGGGTGCGGGTGGGATCCAGCCGGGCCCACACCGCCTGCCGGGTCGACTTCCAGCCGGAAGGGCTGCCTCGCCGCAGCGGGGAGTTGGCGAACGCCGCCACCAGCACCGGGCCGATGGCGTGCAGCAGATGCCACCGCCACCGGAAGCCGGACGTGCCGTCGGTGTCGTCTCCGGCGTCCACGCACACCTGTACCGAGGCGGTGCTGCACATCATGACCCGGCCCCACGGGCCGAACCGGTCGAAGAACGCCTCCATTGCCGCGTACCGGGGCTGCTCCAGGATGCGGCGGGGGGGACGGTGGGGGTCGAGGCCCTGCCCGGCCAGGCTCAGGCCGGCCAGGCTGGCGGCCTGGCGGACGGCCGACAGGTCATCGCAGACGGCGCTGACGCATTCGCCGACGCCAGCCGCTGGCGCGGAGCTGATCTCGACCTGGCCGCCTGGCTCGATCGTGAGCCTGCCCTGGCCGGGCAGCGCCCCGGGGCCCTCCAGGAGCGCCAGCGCATCGGCCAGGCGCTGCTGATCCACCGGAAGGGCGGGGTCGTGCCCACGACGGACCAGCCATTCAAGTTCGACCCCGACCCGGCCCGGCGGACCGGTCTTGAACGCGATGCCGTG
>JAIRTY010000441.1 GCA_031254715.1 Nocardiopsaceae bacterium
AGTGTCTCAGTCATCACGGCACCTTCCCGGCCAAGCCACCAGGCTCAGGACAGTTCCGGGGTCGGTGACCTACTACTTCCAGACCCGAGACCTGCTGATCCTCGCTGTGATCGACCGCATGATCGAGATTGATAAGGAGCGCTCCGCACCGGCCACTCAGGAGCTCCTGCGGGCCATCGCAACTCGCTCAAGCGCCCCGGACTACGATCACATCGCTGAACAGTTGCGGAGCTGGTGGGCTCAGAGCCGCGAGTTGCTGCTAGCCCGCTTCGAACTGGAACTCGCGGGTGCACGTGAACCGCTGATCCGCGATGCGATGGTCCGTTGCAGAGCCGAATTCCGGCAACTAGCTGAGCTCATCGCACTAGCCGCAGGCTCGCGAGACGCCCGCTTCGACGCCGAGGTGATAACAAAGCTGATCGACGGGCTAATGTTCGATTTCATCGCTCGCGCTCCCCAAGATCCACGGCACCTCACCGCCGGCTTGCGCCACGCCATCGAAGCTGTTCGAACTTGATGTGGTTCAGCAGCCCCGGCGTGCACTACGTTGCATCGACATTCGGCGCGATGTCCCTGCTCTGCGAGATCCGGCTCCAGTCACACCATCAGCTCTACAACTTCGTCCGGGATGTGGTCGGACAGGTGCCAGGCCATACAAAAAATGACCGCCGAAATCGAGCTGGTGGTATTCAAGCGCGCCTACGTCATCTCCCCCTGGGCGAAAGCGCACATGCGCCGCGCGGCCGAAACGTCCTGATCGCTACACTCGCCAACTTCGAGTTGCTGGACCATCGGCAGCGCTCTGAGCGACGTAGAGCGACTGGCTCAAGGAACTCAGCCAACCCGGGCGTCTCTCGCATTCAGCGGGCTGGCTGACGAGCGAATGACCACATCTGGGCGGCCTGCTCGGCGCGCATGGCCGTCGCGGCCGGGAGCTGGCGGGACACGGCCTGGGCACGGAAGGTGGCCGTTGCCTCGCGAGCGAGTTCCGGATCGGAAATCCGGCTGGCGAGTTCCATCGCCCTCGGCTCCACCTGATCGTCATCGAGCACTTCCCACGCCAGGCCCAGCTCCACTAGCCGCTGGCCGGTGACCTCCGCCCCGAGCAAGGTCATCGCAACCGCTGTCTGCGGGCCCGCCACCCGGTCGAGCAGGGTGAAGTGGCCGCCGCCCGGATGCAGGCCGATCCGCAGGAAGCCCGACAGCAACCGGGCGTCGCGGGCGGCGATCCGCACATCCGCCGCGAGGGCTAGGTTCAGGCCCGCTCCCACCGCCGCGCCCCGGATGGCGGCGATCGTAGGGACCGGCATACTGGCCAGCTTCCCGAATGACTCATAGACAGCCGACAGCGCGGCAGTGATGCCTGGGTCCCATGGCCGCTGGCGGGCGGCCGCCAGTAGCCGCCTGTCCCCACCGGAGCAGAACTGGCCCTCGGCGCCCCGGATCACCAGCGCGCCCGTCCCTGGCTCGGCCGCCACCTCGTCCAGGCAGCGGACCAGGTCGCGGGCGGAGTCCCCGGTGAGTGCGTTGCGGGTGGCTGGCTCGTCGATGGTGATCAGCGCCACCGTGCCCGCGGACTCCAGCGAAATCGGCACTATGGCTCCCTACGAGTCGCCAGGCGATGCGGTCAGCCCGGTGAGCATGATCTGGTTGAACACGTCAGCGACTTCGCGCCCGGACGGTCCCTTGCCGGGCCGGAACCAGCGATGGGTCCAGTTCACCGCCCCCAGGATCGCGTAGCTGGCCAGCCGCGGGTCAAGGCCGGCCCTGAATTCGCCGGCCTGGATCCCCGACTTGATGATGGCCTCTACCGCCGAGTTGTAACGGCGTCCCAGGTCGCGTAGCCGCCTGGCCGGCGCCTTGCCGTCCCGGTCGAGCTTGGCCATGTCTTCCTGGATGTAGACGAACAGATAGGGATAGTGGTCCTCGTAGGAGCGCAGGAGCGCGGTCACCAGCGCGCGCAGCTTCTCCGCGGCCCCGCCGCTGCCGTCCGCGATCCCCTCAGCAGTGAGGACGTTGCTCTCCACCGCGTCGGCGATGACCGCGTGGAACACTTCACGTTTGTCAGCGAAGTAGTAGTACACGGTCGCCCGGTCCGTGCCCGATTCAGCGGCGATGTCGTTGATGCTGGCGCCTTCGAAGCCTTTGGCCTGGAAGACCCGGGCCGCCGCCTCCAGCAGGGCGGCGCGCTTCTGCGCATACTCCGGGCTCGGCTCGGACCGCGCCTGTTTGCGCCGTTCATTGATGCGGCTCAAGCCGCCCCCTTCCGCCAGCACCAAGGCCCCTCCGCCGGAATGTTCAACCGTAGCGATAACGCTCCTATGGCAGCCTGGTGGCAGGCCTCGCGGCGCTCTGCAGGTGCTGGCGCGGCCGCACTCAGGAGCCTGCCACCCGCCGCTCCTGGCCTGCCCAGTAGGGCTCACGGAGGGCCTTACGCTGGATCTTCCCAACCGGGCTGCGGGGCAACGGCTCGGTTTGCAGGATCACGCTGGATGGCTTCTTATACGACCCGAGCGCGGTCCGGCACGCCTCGATCACCGTGTCCTCAGCCAGTCGCGCGCCATCCTCGGTGACCACCACCGCGAGCGGGGTCTCGCCCCACTTATCGTCCGGCACGCCGAAGACGGCGACCTCCCGGACGCCAGGGAGCTGGGCGATCGCCTGTTCCAGCTCGGCCGGCCAGATATTGAATCCACCAGAGATGATCATGTCATCGACGCGGTCGATCACGTACAGGAAGCCGTGCTCGTCCAGCCTGCCAACATCACCGGTGAGTACCCATCCGTCACGAAGCCGCAGCGCGGTCAGTTCTGGGTCGTTCCAGATGCCGGTCATCTGCCCGTCGCAGCGGATAGCGATTTCGCCCTCCTCACCGACCGGCAACGCGTGATTGTCAGCGTCCCGGATTTCCAGCTCGGCAAAGGGCATGATCCGGCCGGCCGACCGCAGCGGCTGCGACCCTGGCAGTGTGCCGAACCATTCCCGCGGTCCCATGAACGTGACTGGCACCGCCTCGGTCTGTCCGTACATCTGGTACAGGCGGTCCCCGAACACCTCACGGCCAGCCAGTGCCGTCCGCTCGGTGATCGGCGCGCCCGAGATAACGACGGATTTGAGGGCCGGCAATTCCAGGGGATGCCCGCCGGTGGTCCGGACGAGGTCCGCAACCATCGTCGGAACGGCGAAGAAATATCCGACCGAGTCCTTCGCCAGCGTGTCGAGCACGGTTGTGGCCTCGAACCTGAGGTGCAGCAGGTTGCGTCCCCCTGCTAGCCAGACGGGCAGGAACAGGTAGCCGGACCCGTGCGAGATCGGCCCAACGTGCAGACAGTTGTCGCCCAGGTCGATGGGGGGCAGCATGTAGCACCAGTCGCGGGTCGTGCTCATCCAGGCGCGGTGGGTATAGGCGATGCCCTTCGCCCTGCCTGTGGTCCCCGCCGAGTGCCGGATGATGAAAACGTCGTCCAGCGACACGGGGGGACTGGGGTCGGTGGCTGGCTGAGCGGCAAGCCACCGTTCATAGTCGTCACCGCGAACCACCACTTGCAGTCCCTCGATGACGTCGGCCAGCCCGGCTACTTCGTGAGCGAATTCCTCGGCTACGACCACTGCGCGGCAGCCCGTGTGCTCGATCATGTACCGGTGCGCCTCGGGCGAGTTGCGCCGGTAGAGCGGCACCCGCACCAGGTTCGCAGCGGCAGTCCCGAGATAGAAGTCCGCCGCCTCGATGCTGTTGTCTTCCAGCACAGCCACCCGGTCCCCCGGCTGCAGGCCCAAAGCCAGCAGCGCATTCGCCAGCCGCAGTCCCCGTTCCCAGGCCTCGCCGAAGGTCAGCTGCCTTCCCTGGCTCTCCACCGCGACCAGGTCACGATGGAACTCAGCCGAGCGGCGCATCGCGGTCCGTACATCAAGCATGGTGCCCTCCGGACGTCAGGTACGTCATCGTCCGCGACAGCGGTGCCGTGACGGTAGCAACGCCCGGGCGGGTTGTCAACGGTCGCGTTGACGACCATCTGATCCGGCCCTCTCAGCAGTGCCGAGTACCGGGCCGTCTCGGCGCAGGGAGTAGCAGGCATCCACGAGCTGCGGCGCGATCGCCAGCCCGGCCCTCATCCAGGTGCCGTCCCTGCGGGCTTCCGCAGTAAAGGGGACTTCGCCGTTCATCCTGAGGAAGAACACCATCGTCTGGATCTCACTGAGTCCCAGCAGCATCGTATTCACATGCGTGCAGCCGCGTGTCCCGCCGCCGTGCGCCAGCACTGTCCTCCGCCAGCCGGCCGCCAGTTGCTCGCCTACCAGGTCTTCAGTGATCCGCAGCACGAATGGACAGGTCGGGTAGGGGGTCGTCGGTGCCCGGATCTCCAGCCGGGCGATCTCGAGGAGTGCCCCAGTGACCTCCCCCTCGGCCTCGAAGTCATGGATCACGCGGGCCTCACCGCCGCCGCTACCATGGTCACCGCCAGCGGAAACGTCGGTCAGCCGGGCGGTGAAAGCGTAACGGTCGCCTCCGAGCGGCTGGACGTCCAGAGTCTTGGTCCGCCGGACGCGCCTTCCGTCGCCGACGGGGCATTCCGCCATGCTCATCTACATCACCGCCACGGGTGCCACCGGGCTGCCCACCGCTCCGGCCAGATTCAGGGGGGCCACCACGAACAGAAAGGTGGGCTGGCCTGCCGCCGCCAGTTGCGACAGGTCCATCAGCTCGCAGAAGTAGACCCCGTGCCCCCGCAGGAGTTCCACATGCAGGGGCACCTGGCAAGCGGGATCGCCGGACGGGAAAGCTTCCACCCCCGGGTTGTCCGCCCCGGCCACCGCGATCTCGCTGTCGGCCAAGAAGTCCGCGCAGTCGGCGTCCAGTCCCGGCCAGGCACTCGCGTCAGCATCCCCGGCGAGCCATGCCTGCAGCCACCCGGTCCGCACGAGCAACGCGTCACCGGGCGCCAGTTCGGTCCCGGCTCCGCTGATGGCCTCGCGCAACTGCACAGCGCTGATCCGCTCCCCGGGTGCCAGCCATTGCTTGTCCGGCGGCACCAGGTCAGCGAGCACTCCCCTGGACACGATAGGCCCGGCCTTCTCGATGCCACAGCGCGCCGCCCCGCGGCTGGTCACCGCGCTGGCCGGATGGCCGTTGTACATCTGGCCGGCCTGCCATACATGCGACAAGGCGTCCAGATGGGTGACTGCGTGGGTGGGCAGGGCGATGTAGTCGTCGGCGAAGCCGAAACCCGCCCGCTCGGGCAGCCCCGCTGCGTAGTCCCCGCCGTCTCGGAGCATGAAGTGCTGCGGGGCTGGCCGCCCGACAACGCCAGCGCCCCGGTTGGCAACGATCGGCGCAGCCAGGCTCACGGCCCGCGAATGACGGACCGCTCCCAGCCCACGTGCGACGACGTCGGTATCCACCAGATTGGCGGTGCCGCGCTCGTCGCTGGCGCCCCACCGGCCCCAGTTGCTCACTTCGCCCCTCCTTTCGTGCCGCAGCGGCGCGCTGCACCCATCTGCAGGTCAGCGGCTTGGCGCTGTCAACGTTATCGTTGATAACTCGTCAACGCACGTGTTGACAGCGCTGGCAGGCCTGATTACAGTCACGACAGGTGACAGGAGGGCGAGGACCTGACATGACCGACGCTGCGGTGGCTGCTGGTGATGCCGACCTCGACGACCTGCTCAGTGACGAGGCGATCGACTACCCGGCTCGCTATCACGCCCGGCTCCGCCAAGCCGATCCCGTGCACTGGAACCAGCGCTGGCGCGGATGGGTGGTCACCGGGTACGACGAAGTCATCAGCGGCTTCCGCGACCACCAGCGGCTGTCGTCGGACCGTTTCGCCGGACCGTTCGGTGTGGAGCTGCGGCGCGCTGCGCAGCGGTCGAGCTCCGAACAGCTGCTGAACTTCCTGTCCCAGTTCTTCGTCTGGAAGGATCAGCCCTACCACACGCACGTTCGGTCGCTGGTCAACAAGGCATTTACGCCCCGCAGCGTGGAGCGGCTCCGGCCCCGGGTGCGGGGCCTGGTCCGCGAGCTGGCACAGCCGCTGCGGGGCCGGGACGGCGCGGACTTCCTGGCGGAGTTCGCCTTCCAGCTGCCGGTCATCGTGATCGCCGAGTACCTCGGCGTGCCGTCCGATGCCCGCCAGGACGTGAGGGCCTGGTCGGAGGACCTCGGCGCGGTGATCTTCGTACGCGGCGATGATGCTGAGCGTATGCAGCGCGGCGAAGCCGCCATGGCGCGCCTGGTCGACTTCCTCCGCCCCGTGGTGCGCGCCCGCCGCCGCGAACCGCGAGATGACCTGCTGACGGCGATGATGCAGGCGGAAGAGCGCGGTGACTTCCTCTCCGAGGACGAGGTCATCGCGAACGCGGTCCTCATGGTCTTCGCCGGCCATGAGACGACGATGAACCTCATTTCGAACGGGATTGTCGCGTTCAGCGAGTGGCCGGAGGAATGGCGGCGGCTGCAGCGGGAACCTGATCTGGCCAGGACAGCAACCGAGGAAGTGCTGCGCTACGACGGGCCCATACGGGCGCTGGCGCGATGGGCGAAGGAGCCGTTCAGCCTGGCCGGCCGTGCGATCGGCGCCGGCGAACGGGTGCTGCTGGTGCAGCATGCCGCCAACCGCGACCCAGCAGCGTTCGCCGGCCCGGACCGGCTAGACATCCGGCGCTGGCCCAACCGGCACGTCGCCTTCGGGCAGGGGATCCACACCTGCCTGGGGGCGCCGCTCGCGCGGCTGGAGACACAGGAGGCGCTGCGTTATCTGGCCGCCGAGTTCGCGGCTATCGAGATCCTGAACGAGGAGCTGCACTACCATCCGACGATCGTGTCGCGCGGCCTGCAGCAGCTGCGCGTCCGCTGCCACGAGCGGTGACCGCATCCCGCCGCCGCGTCCCGGCTGCTGAGGTCGATCATGACCTGTGCGCCGGTGTTGCCATGTGCGTGCAGTACGCGCCGAACGCCTTCCGCCTGGATGAGTCGGGACAATCGGTCTTCGATCCGGACGGTGAGTGGACCGCGCAGGAGCTAACGGACGCCGTTGATGGCTGCCCGATGGCCGCCATCCGCGAACCCGGTTCGCAGGGATGGGCTCGATGAGCGGCCTGGGGATCGTGCTGCCCGGGAGCCTGCGTGCCGCGGTGCGCGAGTTCCTCGCGGAGCAGCTATCAGCGGGCTCATTTGAGCCACGGTGCGATTCGTGGCTGTCAGGGTTCTCCCCGCAGTTCAGCCGGGCACTGGCAGCCCGTGGCTGGGTGGCTATGACGTGGCCGCGGGAATACGGCGGCCACGAGCGTTCCGAACTTGAGCGCCTGACGGTCAACGAGGAATTGCTGGCGGCCGGGGCGCCCGTGGCGGCCCACTGGTTCGCCGACCGCCAGGTCGGGCCGGGACTGCTCCGGCACGGCACCCCCGGACAGCGGGCACGTTTCCTGCCCGCTATCGCCCGCGGTGAATGCTTCTTCGCGATCGGGATGTCAGAGCCTGACACAGGCTCCGACCTGGCCTCGGTGCGAACCACCGCCACCCGGGCCGACGCCGGCTGGCGAGTCACCGGCACGAAGCTATGGACCAGCCACGCTCACCGGTCGCACTACCTGCTCGCGCTGGTGCGCACCTCGCATCCGGCGGGAGCGGCGCGGCACGCCGGCCTGAGCCAGCTGATCATCGACCTCAACGCGCCGGGTGTGCACGTCCGGCCGGTGCCCTTCCTCGACGGGGAACATCACTTCAACGAAGTGGTCCTTGACGATGTCCCTGTGAGCGAAGATGCGCTGCTCGGCCGGGAAGGCGAAGGCTGGGCACAGGTGACGGGCGAGCTCGCGCACGAGCGCAGCGGCCCGGAACGCTTCTTGTCGACGTTCCCGTTGCTCGCCGAGCTAGCCAGGCAGCAGAGCCACCGCGGCCAGCCGGAGCTCGGCGCGCTCCTCGCCGAACTGGCGACCCTGCGGCAGCTTTCCCGGCAGGTGGCGGAAAGGCTGCAGGCGGGCGAGGCGCCGACGGCTGAGGCCGCCCTGGTGAAGGACCTCGGGACGCGGTTTGAGAACCGGGTCATCGACGTCACCAGGCGGGTCGCCGGCATCGAGCCGGACCCGTTGTCGGCCGAGCCGCTGGCACGGTTGCTCGCTGACGCTGTCCTGCACGCCCCCGCCTTCACGCTGCGAGGCGGCACCAGCGAGATCATGCGGGGGATAGTCGCCCGGGCGGTGCTGCCGCGATGACCACCGAACTGGGTCCCGCCGTCATGGAGATCACCGGAACCGAGCCGGTGAGCAGCGAGGACCAGGCGCGGGAGCGATACCAGCGGCTCGCCGCCAACGGATGGGCCACGGTGGGTATCCCCAGCCACCTCGGCGGCTCCGGCGGCAGCATGGCGGACGCCGCAGCGGTCGTTGCCGCTGTGGCCGCCAGCGGCCCGGGGATTCCGATTGGGGAGACGGCGATCATCGCCGGGTGGCTCCTGGCGGCCGCCGGGCTGGCTCTCCCGGAAGCCGGGTGCTGTGCCGTGCCGGTGCTCCGCCCAGCCGAAGCGGCGCTGACGGGCACCGGTAATGGCGGCTTGCTCACCCTTCGAGCGCCGCGGGTGGCCTGGGCCAGCTGGGCCAGCCATCTCATCGTCCCCGTTCCCCTCGATGAGAACCGTGCCCTGGTGGTCACGCTAGAGAATGCGCACGCCGTGATCCGGCACGGCGTCAACCTGGCCGGGGAATCACGCGACGACGTCGAGACCGCCGGGGTCCCGGTGCAGGCAGCGGCCACCGCAGACATGCCGTTCAAGGACTTGCTCGCAGGCCTACACGCGGCGGGTGCCCTGGCCCGCAGCATCCAGATCGCTGCGGCGCTGCGCCGGGTAACCGGCATGACCGCGCGCTACTGCACCCAGCGGTCGCAATTCGGGCGCCCGCTGACAGCATTCCAGGCAGTGCAACAGCAACTCGCCGAACTTGCCGCCGAGTCCGCCGCCGCCGACGCTGCGGTCACCTTCGCTCTTGGCCGACGTGATGCCTTCCATGGTCAGGTCTCCGCCGCGGTCGCCAAGGCACGGACCAGCCAGGCCGCCGGAGCCGGCGCACGTATCGCACACCAGTTGCATGGCGCGATCGGAGTCACCCAGGAGCACCCGCTTCCGCGCTACACCCGTGCCTTGTGGGCCTGGCGGGATGAATACGGGTCCGAAACCTCTTGGTCGCGCCTGCTGGCTGAGCGGGCGGCGGATGCTGATGAGCCGCTCTGGGAGTGGGTGACCGCGGATGAGTAGCTCACCGGCCGGCGCTGCGGCTGACAGCGTGCAGAAGGTCTACGTGCACGGCACGGCCGTGCACCGTTCCTGGGCTGACCGTTCAGCCAGCCTGACAGACTTGATCTTCAGTGCCACCCGCACCGCGCTGGAACGGGCAAGCATCCGGTGGCGTGACATCGACAGCGTTGTCCTTGGCGCGCACGATGTCACAGATGGCCGATCCCTGACGAGCATGGTGACCGCACCCGCTGCCGGCGCCTACCTCAAGGACGAGATCCGCCTGGGCGAAGACGGGGCCAGTGCTTTCGTCCTGGGAACTGCCCAGGTCCGGTCGGGCAGCTGCGGGGCATGCATCGTCGCGGCCTGGGGACGGGCGAGTGAGAGTGACCCGGACGCGGTGGCGGCGGCTCTCTTCGACCCGTTCTTTAGCCAGCCACTCGGGCTGACAGAGATCACGGTCTCCGCCCTGCGGGCCGGCGCGGCGCTCGCCCGCTACCCGGGCTACCAGGAGTGGCGCGGGCCAGCCGGGGCCCGGCGCCGGGCCGCTGCCGGGGTGGAGGCGCGGCGGCCCGCGGTGCAACTCCCGCTGCGCAGTGGGGAACTCCCGGTGTGGTCGGACATCGTCGCGGTTGCCGTGCTTTCCGCACAGCCCGGCCCGGTGGAAGTGCGCGGGGTCGGCATGTCCACCGAGCCCTACCAGGTAGGCGACCGTGACTTGCTGGGCCTGCCCGCGCTGTCACAGGCGAGCGGGCAGGCGCTCCGGTCGGCGGGCTGCGCAGTCGGCGAGGTCGGTGTGCTCGAGCTTGACGGGCTGACGCTATTTGACGAGGCGCTGGCACTGGAGGCCGTGGGCGCTGCGTCCGCGGGAGACGGCATGCGGGTACTCGCACAGCGATCCGATATCAACGCCGACGGCGGGTTTGCCGCGGGTTACTGTGCGCCCGCCATGGGGCTGGTACGGATCTGCGCGGCAGCCGGCCGGCTGACCGGCGGCAGTGACCTTGCGCTGGCTACCGGGAGCACGGTGGTGGCGGCGCAGGGGCAGGCAGCAATCGTACTGTCGCGTAACCAGGGAGGTGGCTGAGCTGACCGCTGATCAGGAACCGGTCCCGCCGCTGACGATCGCGGGCCACTGGGACTTCCGCTACCAGTACTTCGCGGGCGATGCCGCCAGCAGGTTCTTCCATGAGCTGGGCAACGGCAGGATCATGGGCACGCTCTGCCCGCAATGCCAACGAGTGCTGGTCCCGGCCCGCGGGTTCTGCGACGCATGCTACGTCTCCACCACGGACTGGCGGCAGGTAGGAGACCGCGGACGGCTGGAGACATTCACCATCCTGGCCTCCAGGTTTCCCGGTCTGCCAGATCCGCCGGTGGTCATTGGTTACGTCACCCTGGCCGGTGCCAGCACGGCCCTCCTCAACTTCGTCCTCGGCCTTGATCTCACCGATGTCGAGGCTGCGGCCACGAGGCTGCTAGCCCAGCCGGCCGTAGAGGTGCGGTTCCGAGACCAGCGTGAGGGCCGCATCACAGACTTCTTCTTCCAGTTGGCGGACGCATGAGGCTGGAGGGCAGGTAAGACATGTGCCCGGTACGCGAACTGGCCATCATCGGGGTAGGGCAGACCGCCTACCGCCGCCGGCACGACTGCTCTACCCCCGAACTGGTCAGCCAGGCGGTCACGGCTGCGCTCCACGATGCCGGGATCCCCATGCAAGACGTTGATATCGTCACTGGCGGCTTCGCGCCGGATGGCCTGGCGGGTGAAAATTGCCCGGACAAGCGGTTCCTCCCGGCTGCCGGTGCGGTGGGTCGCTGGAGCATGCGGGTCAACACCGGTGGCACGACCGGCATCGCTGCGGCGTACGCAGCGATGGATCTGCTCGCCGCACGCTACGGCGACATCGCCGTCGCAGTCGGAGTTGAGAGGATGGCCCAGGCGGTGAACGTGCCCGCTGTCTTCAACTCGATCTTCGACCCGGTCTATGAACGGGATACGGGACTGTCCACCATCTCCATGGGGGCCCTGCGGGCGGCCCGGATGATGATGAAGTGGGGTTACACCCCGCAGGTCTGGGCCGAGGTCGCCGCCCGGAACTACGCCCACGCCACCCGTAACCCGCTCGCGCAGATCACCCGCCCGTACACCGCTGATGAAGTGCTGGCTTCGCGGCTGCTCGCCTGGCCGATCCGCCAGCTTGATGCCTGCCCCATCTCTGAGGGCGTCTGTGCGGTAGTGCTGGCTGGAGCAGAGGTGGCGCAGCGGGGGCGTGCGGTCGCCTGGGTCCGGGGCCGTGCCTCGTGTACCGACACCTACAACATGGGTGACCGGTTCGACCGGGCCGACGGCGACCTGGTCGACCTGCTGAGCTTGCACAGGGCTACGGAAAAGGCGCTCGGCCAGGCAGGCCTGCCCTCCGCTGCCGAGGCAGATGTGGTGGAGATCCACGCGCCGTTCACGCACGCGGAGACTATGGCCTACGCGCCACTGCGGTTCTGCGCGGCCGAAGACGGCGCGGACCTGGTCAGGGCAGGGTTTGGCCGCTGGGACAGCCGTCCCGTCATCAACCCCTCCGGCGGGCCGCAGGCCGCGAACCCGGTCGGTGCCACCGCCCTGGTACGTCTCGCGGAATGCGCCTTGCAGGTCCGGCGTGCCGCGGGAGAACGCCAGGTCCCGGATGCTGCGCTGGCGGTAGCCACCGGCCAGGGGGGAGCAAGCCAGTTCTCGACGTGCACCGTGCTCACGGCGGCCTGACCGCATGCACTCGTACCACACCGTGGAAGGATCTCCATGACCGTCCTGGACGCGCCAGCAGCCGAACTGGCGGGCGTCGCGTTTTCGACCTGGGTTGCAAGGTTCGGGACCGCTCTGGACAGTGGCGACGCCGGACAGGTCGCCGACTGCCTCACTGAGGATGGGTACTGGCGGGACATCCTGGCCTTCACCTGGGAGTACCGGACGTTTCACGGCAAAGCAAGGGTCGCGCAGGCGATGGCCGCCACCCTTCCGGCGGCGGAGCCCTGCTCCGCCCGGGTGGCCCCCGACCGGTTCCCGCCTCGTCTGGTCAAGCGTTCCGCACGGGCAGTCGTGGAAGGCTACTTCGATTTCGATACCAAGGCTGGCCGCGGCACCGGATTCGCGCGGCTGCTCTACGACGCAGCCGACCCGTCCGAGTCCAGGGCCTGGCTCCTGCTCACGACGCTGCAGGAACTGCGCGGGTTTGAAGAGAAAACCGGCCCGCGGCGCCCGACCGGGATCGAGTACGCAACCAACTTCCGCGGCGCCAACTGGCTCGACTCCCGCGCCAAAGCCCAGCACTACGCCGACCGTAACCCAGACGTTCTCATCATCGGAGGCGGCCAATCAGGGCTATGCCTCGCCGCGCGGCTGGGACAGGTTGGAGTCGACGCGCTCATCGTCGAGAAGAACCCGCGGATCGGCGACAACTGGCGCCACCGGTACCACTCGCTCACCCTTCACAACGAAGTCTGGGCCAATAGCCTGCCCTACCTCGAGTTCCCGCCCACCTGGCCAGCCTTCCTGCCCAAGGACAAGCTGGCCGGCTGGCTGGAGGCCTACGCCGAGTTCATGGAGCTCAACGTCTGGACCGGGACCGAGTTCTGCGGGGGGCACTACGACGAGGCCACCCGGGAATGGGCGGTCCAGCTCACCCGGCCTGACGGGAGAGTCCGGGAACTGCGCGTGCCGCACGTCGTGCTCGCCACCGGCAGCGTGAGCGGCGTACCCCACCTGCCCGCGCTGCCGGGACTGCCAGACTTCGCGGGGGAAGTGATTCACTCCAGCCAGTTCACCAGCGGCTCCGCTTACCAGGGACGACAGGCCATCGTCGTGGGAACGGGAAACAGCGGGCACGACGTGGCCCAGGACCTGCATGCCAACGGAGCCGCCAGCGTGACGATGGTCCAGCGGCATCCCACCTGCGTCGTCAGCCTGGTCCCCAGCGGGACGATGGTCTACGCCCTCTACTCAGAGGGTCCGCCCGTCGACGATGTCGACCTGATTACGGCGGCCATCCCTTACCCGGTGTTGCGGGAGACCTATCAGTGGCTGACCAAGCGGACATGCAGCCTGGACAACGATCTGCTGGAGGGCCTGCGCGCCGCAGGCTTTGAGACCGATTTCGAGTCAGACGGCACCGGTTTCCACATGAGGTATCTGCGGCGAGGCGGCGGCTACTACATCAACGTCGGCTGCTCGGACCTCATCGCTAACGGCCGGATCAAAGTGCTGCAGGCACGCGACACCACTCACTTCACCGCTCGCGGGCTAGGCTTGACTGACGGCACCACGCTCGAAGCCGACCTGGTGGTCCTGGCCACCGGATACGAGAATCAGCAGGACACCATCCGCCGCCAATTCGGCAACGAAGTCGCCGACCGAATAGGTCCCATCTGGGGCTTCAACGAAGACGGCTTCATGCGCAACATGTGGACCCGGTCCGCGCAGCCCGGCATATGGATCATGGGCGGTGCGCTCAACGAGGCACGGCTCTTCTCGCGCTTCCTGGCCCTCCTGCTACGGGCGGAACTGGCCGGCCGGCTCCCACCGCCAGAGCGGCTTCCACTTGCCGTCACACCGGCGGTCCGTGCGGCCTGAGGCCACTACCCCCGAGTGATTCGCGGTAGGCGGCGACCAGGAAGGGCTTCTTCTCGCGCGGTGCCAGATTGGCGACCTGGCGCCATTGGCGGCAGACGGCGTTGACGCGCACATGATTGCCGGCCTCGTCGATCTGGCGCGCCGTGAACGGCCCCAGCCTGGTCGCGCTGGTCCGCGCCTCGATGTCCATGTCTGGGACCCACGCCACGCCTGGATGATCCGGTCGACCTGATCAGGCATTACCTTGATAGCCCGCCGGGCAGGATACGTTCTGCAAAGGTTCTTACCGGGGGGTGTTGAGTATGCGCGCGGTCCGGCTGCACCCGCCTGGCGGGATCGAAGGGCTCCGGCTGGACGAGGTCGCACGGCCCCAGCCCCGTCCCGGACAGGTACTGGTGCGGGTCCACGCTGCGGCGATCACCCGTGGCGAGCTGGAGTGGCCAGCCGACCGGCTGCCCGCTATCCCCTCCTATGAGCTGTCGGGCGTCGTCGCCGAGGACGGCGACGGGTTTTCGGCCGGTGAGGATGTGTTCGCGCTCACGCCGTTCGACCGCGACGGGGTAGCAGCCGACTACGCGCTCGTGCCGGCGGAGGTGCTCGCGCCCAAGCCGGGTTCGCTGAGCCACATCCAGGCGGCGGCGTTGCCCATGCCCGGCCTCAGCGCCTGGCAGGCGCTGATGGTCCATGGCCGGATGCAGGCCGGTGACGGCGTCGGCGTCACGGGCGCGCACGGTGGTGTGGGGCATGTGGCCGTGCAGCTCGCCCGCAGCCGGGGCGCGGCGCTGGTGGACGAGGGAGAGCCGTGCGACCTGCTGTTCGACACGGTGGGAGGCCAGGCACTGGCGCGCTCCGCCGGCCAGGCAGGCCGGATCGTGACGATCGCCGCCGAGGCACCTGGCGCCTACTACTTCATCGTCGAGCCCAGCCATGATCAGCTGCTCGAGCTGGCCCGGCTCGCCGGCACCGGCGACCTGCGGCCCGAGATCGATTCGGTCTTCCCGCTTGCCCAGGCCCAGGAGGCCTTCACGCGCAGCGAAGGCCGGGGCAAACACGGCAAGGTCGTCCTCGGCGTCATCGAATAGCCAGCAAGGCGCAAGGCGAGGGCTTCGGCCGCGCTGGAACGTGTCGTGCCAGGTCTACGTGTCCTCACCGCGATGCGGGCGAAGAGAACACCGGCCCTCATCAGGAGCAGGCCCCTACTGCCGGAAATCGGCGGCAGTCATGCCGTCGGCGTGACCTGCCGGCCACTGGACCAACTCGATCCGGTTGCCGTCGGGGTCAGTCATCCATGTCGTCCGGACGTCGTCTGAGTCATCCGGTGCTGCGGGCGCCTCGACCTCGATGCCTCGCGCAGCAAGTTCACTGGTGGCTGCATCCAGCGACTCGACCTTGATGACGAAATGACTGAGGCCCGCGCCGGAGTTGACCTTACCGTTGGCCGGATCGTGGACGAGTTCGATGGTGACGAACTCGTCCCCGGGCAACTTGAGCATGATCAGGCGGCCCAGGGGCGTCTCGGGGACGCTGCCCGCGATCTCGTAGCCGACAGCGGTATAGAACGCCAGCGATCGGTCGAGATCGGCGACACGCAGGCCGAAGTGCAGCGTCCTCATCGGTACTCCTTTCGCGGCCGGTAGATACAGATGGCGGTTCCAGTCGGAAGCGTGCGAGCTTCGATGCCGCTGCGCGGGTCACGGGCGGCGGATGCGGTAGCGCAGGTGCATGACCTGGTGCCCGGGTTCCTCGGTGTCCGGTGTGGTCAGCTGGCGGATCAGCTCGAGCTCAATGTGCCCGGCCGGCAGGCTGGCGAACAGCGGCCGGCCTTGCCCGAGCAGGACCGGCACGACGTGCAGCTCCCTCTCGTCGAGCTCCCCCGCCCGCAGCAGCGCCTGCGCCGCCCCGGCACCGTGGACCATCACGTCGCCGTCCCCGGCCGCCGCCCGGGCCTGTGCGGCGCACTCGCCCACG
>JAIRTY010000471.1 GCA_031254715.1 Nocardiopsaceae bacterium
CGCCTGCCACGGCCGCGGCGAGGGCTCGCTGGTGGTGGTGACCGGCACCCTGAACCCCGCTGAGACCAGCCTGATCGCCGTCGCCAGGGCCCGGTTCGAGCACACCGTGCTGATCCGGCTGGCGGCGGCCGCTGGCGCGCGCCCCGCCCCGGGCGGGGTGGCCGTCATCGACGCCGACGGGCCGGCCGCGATCAGGTCCGGCTGGCGGCAGGCGGCAGGCGGCCGGTGACCCGGCGCCAGCAGCTGGCCTCGGTGCCGCTGGCCGCCGGGCTTGCCGCTGCGGGCGGGTGCGCGTTCCACCGCGTGTTCGGCTGGCACGGGCTGATCCCGGTGGTGAGCGTGGCCACGGCCGTCCCCGCGGCGCTGGCGCTGCCCCTGTCGGCCCGCCGCCGCCCCTGGCCGTTGTGGGCGTCCGCGCTGCTGTCGGCGGCCTGCTGGCTGGCTGTCATGTCCGCCACCCTGTTCCGGGAACCGGGGCCGGCCGGACTGCTGCCAGCGCCAGGGACGATGGCCACCGTGGCGTCCGCGCTGCGGGACTCGTGGCAGGCCATGCTCACCACGATCCTGCCGGCCCCGGCCGGCTCCCGGCTGCTGGTGCTGCCCTCGGCGCTGGTCTGGCTGGCGGCCTTCGCCGGGACGGAAACCGCGCTGCGCACCCGGTCGGCCGCCTGGCCGGCGCTTCCGGCCTTCGGCGTGCTGGCGGCCGCCGTGCTGCTGGGCGTGGACGGGCCAGGCTCCAACCTGCTGGTCACCGCCGTCATGCTGGGCCTGGCCGGTCTCTGCCTGCTGGCGCGGTCGCCGGCGCAGCGGGCCCGGCAGGCCCTGGCCGGGCTGCCCGTGGCGGCCGCCGTCGCCGCTGCCGCGCTCGCGGCTGGGCCCCGGCTGCCGTTCGTCCGCCAGGCTGCGCCGTTCGACCTGCGGGAGCATGTGCCCGCGCCGCCGCCGGCCGGCCGGCAGGCCGTCAGCCCGCTCGATCAGATCTCTGGCTGGCTGCTCGCCCCGCGCACCCTGCTGTTCACCGTGCGGGCCACGGCCCCGGAGAACTGGCGGCTGGCTGTCCTCGGCCGGTTCGACGGCACGACCTGGACGTCGCCGGCCCGCTCGTTTCCCACCGGGCTGCGGGTCCCGCCGGGGACGGGGCCGCCGGGACCGGTCCGGGTCAGCCAGCTCGTCACCATCCGGGCACTGCCCGGGGCCTGGCTGCCCGCCGCTGACCGCCCCGCCTCGGTCACCGGTACCGGCGTGTCCGTCGATCCGGGCAGCGGCGTGCTCACCACCACCTCGCCGCTTCATCCCGGGCTGCGCTACCGGGTGGTCTCCGAGGTGCCCAGGTACTCCCGGGCGGACCTGGCCCGCGCGCGGGTGGCCACCGGGCCCGGGGCCCGGGCGGCCCTCGTCTTGCCCGGCGACGGCCCCGGCCGGGCGGCCCCCCAGCTCAGGCTGCTGCGCCGGATCGCTCAGCGGGCGGTAGCCGGGAGCACCTCCCCGGTCACCGAGGCGCTCCGGCTGGCCGGCTATCTCCGGGCCCACGAGGTGTACGACGTGACCGCCGCGCCCGGGCACACGTACCGCAACATCGAGTTCTTCCTGGTCACCACCCACCACGGCACCTCGGAACAGTTCGCCACCGGGTTCGCGGTGCTGGCCCGGCTGCTCGGGCTGCCCAGCCGGGTGGCGGTCGGATTCCGGCCCGGCGCCCGCGGCCCCGCGCCGGGGACCTGGCTGGTGCACAGCGGCGACGTGCTCGCCTGGCCGGAGGTGGACTTCCAGAGGCTGGGCTGGGTTCCCTTCTACCCCACCCCGCAGCAGGCCGGGCCGCGAGCGGAGCACCATGCCGTCCCGATGGGCGAGCCGGGCAGCCGCCTCCGGCTCGACCAGAGCTTCGGCGGCGGCAGCCGGGCCAGCCCCGCGCCCCGCCGCCAGCGGCCGTCACCGGCACCGGCCGTGCCCGCCCGGGGCCCCGCGGGCAGTCCGTGGTGGCCGATGGCCGCCGCCGCGGCAGCGGCCCTGCTGCTGGCCGGCTACGGCACGGCGGTCGCCGCGGCCCCGGTGCTGCGGCGCCGGCGCCGGCGCCGGGAGCCGGCCCCGGACCGCCGGATCGTCGGTGCCTGGCAGCAGGCGCTTGAGCATCTCGGCCGGGCCGGGCTGCGGCCCGGCCGGGCGCTGACCGCGCACGAGGTCGCGGACCTGGCGGCGACGGCGGGCGAGGACGCCGGGAGCCGCCTGGCGCCGCTGGCAGGGCTGGTGAACCAGGCCGGGTTCGGGCCGCCGCCGGCCGCGGGCGACCTGCTGACCGCCGCCGACGCGGATGACGCCTGGCGGCACGCTGACGCGCTCGGCCGGATCGTCACCCGGTCCGCCAGCCCGTCCCGCCGGCTCCGGCGCCGCCTGCACCCGCGCTCGCTGCGCGCGCCCCGGGCCGGCCGGCCCTGACCGCGGCCGGGCCCCGGGTGCCTCAGTGCCGCTGGGCCGCCACCGCCCCCCGCACGCAGGCAGGCCGCGACCAGGCGACCGTGGACGGGTTGCCGAGCCGCACCACCGCCCCCACCTGGAAGCAGTAGCCCTTGCCGGGGCGCAGCCCGGTGATCGTCGCCTTCGTGGTGGCATCAGACCCGCTCACCGGCTGGACTACCGGCTTGCCCCCGGCCGGGATCCGCTGGACCGCCAGCGGATAGTGCGAGCCGGCCGCGAGGTGCCAGGTGAGCACGGCGAACGTGCCCCTGGCCGCGACCTTGAGATGGACCGGGCGGGCTGCCCGGAGCACGCTCGCGGGCACGGGCGGAGCGGAGCCGCCGGCCGCGGAAGGCGACGGCCGGGGCGGGTGCGGCCGGCCGGCCAGCGCCACCGCCGTGACC
>JAIRTY010000487.1 GCA_031254715.1 Nocardiopsaceae bacterium
AGGTACATTGTCTTATCAATGGTTCACGAACACATCCGCGAGTAATACCGGAGGCGCAAGCATTTACGGAGAGACTAACGCCTCATTCTCGCCAAGCACAGCAACAGCGGGAACTTACCATTATTATGTAGTGGTTACGAACACTATTACCGATAACGGAGACGGCGGCGTAAAGGCCGCAAACATCGCCAGCACTGCGGTTACAGTAACCGTAAATGATCGGGTAAACGCGAAACTGCCTAATATCATCAAACAGCCGCTGGGCGAAATGGTATACGTAGGTTCTGGTGGGTGCTCTTGGCGTTGATCGCCAGGTCGTCCCCGCCCAGCGAGGCCTGCGCGGCGCCTCCGGACGCGTTCGGGAACGGCACCCAGCCGGTCTTGCCCTTCACCGCCGAGCCCTTGGCCTCGCTGAGGGCGAAGATGTACGGCCAGTTCAGCGCGAACGGGGTCTGGCCCGCCAGCCAGGCGGCCTGCACCTGGGTCTCTTCCCAGGTCGACACCGCGGACGGGGCGATCTTGCTGGTGTGGATCGCGTCGGTCATGAACTTCAGTGCGGCCTGGTTGGCCGGGGTGTTGATGTTGCCCAGGGTGGAGTTCGACAGCTGCCCGCCGAAGCTCTGCATCGCGGTGACCGCACCCTCGTACTTGTCACCCTCGAACGCGAACCCCTCCTTCAGCTTGGGGTCCTTCGACATGGCCTGCTTGGCGTCGCTGATCAGCTGCGCCGTCGTGGTCGGCGGGGTCTTGACCAGGTCGGTGCGGTAGTAGAGGCCCTCGGCGTTGATGAACCAGGGGATCGCGTACGTCTTGCCGTTGTACTGGCCCGACGCCATCTGGCCGGGGTAGAACTGGCTGGTGTCCGGGTGGAACTTGGACAGATCCTGGATCCAGCCCGGCCGCGCGAACGTGGCCGGCCAGACCACGTCGGTGGTGACCACGTCCGGGGTGCTGGCGCCGGAGACGAACCGCTGCTGCATCTGCTGCAGCGCCACGTCCGACACCGGTGACAGGGACAGGATCTTCACCTTGATGTTGGGGTTGGCCTTCTCGAAGGCCGCCACGGCCGCCTTGGTCGCCGCGCCTTCGCCGCCTAGCCCCTGGCTCGCGAACTCGATCGTCTGCTTGGCGCTGGCGCCCACCTGCTTGCTTGCCGAGCCGCCACCGCTGCTGCCGCAGCCGGCGGCGGCCAGCCCTACCGCGGCGAGCGCCGCGACCGCCGCGACCCCACGGCCGCGCCAGTGATGTCTCTCAGGCCACCACGTCATCGTGGTCCTCCTTTGCCGGTTGCCCGGAACGGCAGGTCAGCCGCTCCGGATGATGGTCCGCAGATCACCGGACAGCCCGGTGATCGTGGCATCAACGGGCTTGCGCCCCTCGAGTGCCTGGTGAACCGCGCCCGAGATGGCGAGGCTCAGCTGGTTATAGTTCGGGATCTCCGGCCTGGGGCGGGCGGAGAGGATGGCTTTCTGCAGCACCGGCAGGTACGGGAACCTGCGCACCAGCGACGGGCTGGAGTACAGCCGCGCCCAGACCGGCGGCAGCGAGCCGTTCACCAGTACCCGCCGCTCGCTGGGCAGGCTGGTCAGGAAGCGGATGAAGGCCAGCGCGGTCCGCTGGTGCCTGGAGAACGCGCTGATGGCCAGGTTCGCGCCCCCCAGCGAGCTGGATCCGGGCCCGGCGGGTCCCGGCAGGGACGTGACCCCGAACTTGCCAGCGACCGCCGTGCCCCGCTTGCTGGCCTGGCCGTACACGTAGGGCCAGTTCCGCAGGAAGACGAGCTTGCCCCGCTGGAAGGCCCGCTGCGACGACGCCTCGTCCCAGCTCAGCGAGGCGCGCGGGATCCAGCCCTGCCGCAGGCCGCTGACCAGGAACCGAAGCCCGGCGCGGGCCGGCGGGGAGTTGAGCGTGACACGGGTCCCGTTGCCGGACAGGATGCTGCCGCCCGCCGACTGGACGGCCTCAGCGAAGTTGACGGTCAGCCCCTCGTAGGACTGGAACTGCCCGGCGTAGCCGCCCATCAGGAACCGGCGGCTGTCGGTGCGGGCGTCGGCGGCGAGCTGGGCCCAGGTCCTGGGCGGCCGCTGGCCGGCCGCGGCCAGCAGGTCCTTGCGGTAGTACAGCAGCCCTGCGTTGCTGGTGAACGGGACCGCGTACAGCCGGCCCTGGTAGCGGGCGGTGGCCACGGCCGGCCGCAGGAAGCTGCCCAGCGGGAACTGCCGCGGGCTGAGCGGGACCAGCCAGCCGTTGGCGGCGAACTCGGCGGTCCAGATCACGTCCAGGCTCATGACGTCGTACCGGCTGCTCCTGGTCTGGAGATTCGCCACCATCTGCGCGTGCTGGTCGTCGGACTCGTCGGGGAGCGGGATCAGGGTCACCCGCTGCCGCGGGTGAGCCGCGTTCCACTGGGTCAGCAGCCCCGGCAGGTAACTGCCGGTGTCCAGCTTGCCGGTGGCGAACGTGATCGGCCCGATGCCGCTCAGCGATGCCACGGTGGCGGCGGCCCCGCCGCCCGCCGTGCACCCGCCCGCCAGGGCGCCGCTGACCAGCCCGGCGCCGGCCAGCAGGGCGGAGCCCGTGGCCAACACCGATCGCTTCATCGGACCCGCTTCCCAGCTCGGCTATAGATGCGTGTTATATACCCTCGTTAGGTAAGGGTCAACGGACGTTACGGAGATGCTTCCCAGTCGTTTCTGTGCCACGATGTCGGAAACGCCGGGAGAGGAGGCGATCTGGTGCGCCTGCCGTTGCTAGCCCTCCTCGCCAAGGAGCCCGCGCACGGATACGAGCTTGCCACCCGGCTTGAGCAGGTCTTCGGCCAGGCTTATCCTTCCCCCAATATCGGCCAGGTCTATGTCACTCTCCGGCGACTTGAGCAGGCGGGCCTGGTGCGGAGCCAGGACGTGGTGCAGTCGGCGCGGCCCAACAAGCGGGTGTATGAGCTGACCCCGGCCGGGCGGGAGGCGCTGGCTGCCTGGATCGAGGCGCCCAGCGATGGCCCGCGGGTGCGGGACGATTTCTTCATGAAGCTGGCCCTGAGCCCGCTGGCGGGGGCCACCGACCGGATGGGCCTGATCAACCGGCAGCGCAGGCACTACCTCAGCCTGATGCGGGGACTGTCCGGCCTGGCCGAGCAGGCCGCGCCCGGCAACCGGACCTCCAGGCTGCTGATCGAGGGCGCCATGCTGCACCTGCAGGCCGACCTCGACTGGCTGGAACGGTGCCAGCAGGAGTTGCTGTGACCGCGACGCGCTGGGCTTCCCCGGCCGCGGGCCAGCCGTTACTGCGGGCCGTCGGGCTCACCAAGTCGTTCCGCACCGACGCCGGGCCGGTGCCGGCGGTCCGGGGAGTGGACCTAGAGCTGCGGCCGGGCGAGTTCGTCGCGGTGATGGGCCCGTCCGGCTCAGGGAAGTCCACCCTGCTGCACATGCTGGGCGGGCTTGAGCCCGCCACCAGCGGCGAGATCTGGCTGGCGGGAGAACGGGCGGACCGGCTGAGCCAGGCCCGGTGGGCGCTGCTGCGCCGCCGGCACATCGGGTTCGTGTTCCAGTTCTTCAACCTGGTGTCCAGCATGACGGTGGCGGACAACGTAGAGCTGCCAGCGCTGCTGAGCGGGGCCAGCCGCCGTCACGCCCGGGCCCGCCGGGAGGAGCTGCTGGCCGAGCTCGGCCTGGCCGCCAAGGCCGACGCCGCCCCGTCGATGCTGTCGGGCGGGGAGCAGCAGCGGGTGGCGCTGGCCCGCGCCCTCGCCCACCAGCCCAGCGTGCTGCTGGCCGACGAGCCCACCGGCAACCTGGACAGCGCGAACGCGGCGGACGTGCTCAGGCTGCTCGGCCGGACCCACCGGCAGGGCAAGGCGATCTTGCTGGTCACCCACAACGCCC
>JAIRTY010000495.1 GCA_031254715.1 Nocardiopsaceae bacterium
CGGCGTTGTGGGCGGCCGGGTTGGTCACGATCTTCTGTGCCACGCTCACCGGGTGCGTCCCGGCGACCGTCACGAGATAGAGGGCGAACGTGACGGGCGGCCAGGTGATCAGGCTGACCACGCGGGACCGCAGCACGCGCTTGACCCAGTCATGGAGCGGGTTCCGGCTGGCATGCAGCAGCAGCGTGGCCGGCTGGCCCGCCACCAGCAGCGGCGGCGCGACCATGATCAGCAGCAGGTGCTGGATCATGTGATCCCAGAACAGCACGTCGTCGTAGGCAGCGATGCCGCTCTGGGTGGCGATCACGATGACGGCCAGGCCACCAAGGAACATGCCGGTCCGCCAGGCCGGCCATGGCCTGGCAGGATGGCGGCGCCGCACCCGCCAGGTCCCCCACAGGTAAAGTGCCCCGGCGGCGATGACGCCGACGGTGACGGCAGGCGCGAACTCCCACTGCGTGAGGACCGCCTGCCAGCCGAAAGCGGGCAGCATGTTCATCCCTCCGACGGGAGCCTACCTGCCCTGGTACGCGGGCCGGCGAGCGCTCTTCCGGGCGCCGCCGGCGAGCGCTCTCCCGGGCGCGGCGGGCGCCCGCGAGACTGGCTGGATATGCTGACGGCACGCCGATCCGAGGAGCGGTGGCAGAGTCCGGTCGATTGCAGCTGCCTTGAAAGCAGCCGGTCAGGCAACTGACCCGGGGGTTCGAATCCCTCCCGCTCCGCTCATGAACATGCTGGTCAGGGCCGGGATCACCGATGGCTGCCGTGTAGCGTTCCTGATCTTCACTAAGCCCGGCGCCGCCTGCGTGCCCGATGCGTGCCCGATCGGCGCGAACGGGACCGTTGCATCTCAGCCGCCACGGCCTTGCTGATGCCTCCCGCGATCACCCGCTGGCGGTCATCGCCGCCGTGCAGGTCAAGCGGCGCCGCTGCGCGGCGCCGGGGGCCGGGCACTCCGGCCTCTGCCCCCGAAGGCCCGGCCGGGCACCCGGCCCACGCCTCAGCTCACCACAGATCAGCCACTCTCACCCGGCACGCAGACGGTACTGCTCGGAGCCGTCTTCCTCGCCGGCCAAGTGTCCAGCTCGCGGCCACCGCGTCAATGCCGCCTCCGGCGCCGCTGCGCGGTCCAATGCCGCGTAGTTAAGGGTCTGGTTCGGTTGTCGAGGATGGCAGCGGTGTCGGCGTGTTGAGCCGGTAGGTTCCCAGCCCGGTGCGGGTGAAGAAGCCGAGCAGGGACCATTCGCGTAGCTGGGTGGCGAGGGGGCGGGGGTGGACGTTGAGCATGTGGGCGAGTTCTCGTGGCGTCCAGTCGCGCGGGGGCTGGCTGGTGATGATCGCGGTGATGCGCTGGCGTCGGGTGGGCGGCTGCGGTGGCCGGGGCCGGGCTGGGGTGTAGCGGCGGGGCCTGCCGCGGCTGAGCGGCGGGGTGGTCACGGTGATGCCGATGGCGGCGATGGCGGTGGCCGCCTGGGGGCGCCCGTCGTCGCGGTTGAGGTAGCGGGAGGTAGCGCATTTGACCTTGCGGGCGCTGTAGCGCAGCCGCCGTGCGGGCAGCAGGGTAGCCAGGACGGCGCGGCCGATGACGCCGGCCAGGTCGGCGGGGCCGTCGGGGCAGACGCCGCGGGCGGCGGTGAGTTCCTCCCGGGCGGCTTCCAGGGCGCTTGTGAAGCTGGCCCGGTCGGGGTCGGTGCCGGGCCGGGTCTCCACGGCGGTGACCATGGCCATGCGCAGCAACTGGTAGAGGGTCAGCAGCGCCCACAGTTCTTGTTCGATGCCGGGCCGGTCGCCTGAGCGCAGTACCCGGCCCTCCAGCAGGGTGTGCCGCAGCGCGAGGAACGCGGACTCGATTTCCCACCTTTCGTGGTAGAGCCGGACCAGGTCCGCGGCCGGGTAGGCGCGGTGGTCGGTGAGGGTGGTGATCAGCCGGTACTTGTCAGCCACGGTGGCGCCGTCAGTGCCGGTCATGGCCACGTGGGCGTCGATCATGCGGACCGGCATGTCGTCCAGCCGGGCCAGGTAGGACCCGTCGGGCAGGTGCGCCACCACGGCAGGGTTGCGGGTTGCCTTGGCCCGGGCCAGCAGCATCGCCCCGGTGCCTGCCACCTCGGCCAGGAACGCGTTGGCGTCGAACGCCCGGTCCAGCAGCACCAGCATGCCCGGGCCCAGCAGCGGCAGCAGCCGGCGGGCCAGGTGCGACTCGTCCCGGTCGGCGGCCGATCCGACCGCGGCGCCCAGCAGCGCCCGGGTGCCGGTCTCGGCCAGCGTCATCAGCCGCAGCGCCGGATACCCGGCCAGGCCCATCCGGTAGCGGATCTTGCCGATCCACGACCGGTTGCGGCCGGTGTCAGGGATGTGCACCGAGTTGCAGCCGTCGAAGGCGACGGTGCGCAGCCCGCCGAACCGGACGCCGGGGGTATGCGGCTGGCCCAGCGGCCCGGCGACGATCTCGAACAGCGCCTTCAACGGCGCCGCGCCGATCCGCCGCCGCAGATCACGCAGCGCCTTCTCCGACGGCTCCGGCAGCCCCAGCCCGGCCAGCCCGGCCGTCAGCTTGCCCCACACCCGCAGGTAGCCCAGCCGCGGGAACATGCCCAGCGCCAGCACGAAGTACACCCCGGCGCGCGAGGGCAGATCCCGCAGCCGCCGCTGCACGGCCCTGGTCTGGGCAAGGACATCATCGACCAGCTCGAACGGCAGGTACTGAGTTAACTCGCCCAGATGACCGGGAGCGAAGACGCCCCCGGCAACAGTGACCTCACGGCGGACGGCGGTCGTGGCAGACTGAACTCTCAACGGGACCCCTGGTACTCGGCAAGATCGTCACGGATCGCACCGATCTACCAGAGGTCCCGTTGCCATCCCCTGCTGACACGCCGTCAGATGATCTTCCTTGACCAGCTCACCAGACCCTTAACTACGCGGCATTGCTGCGCGGTCGGCTCCGCCGAGCATTGACCCGGCGACCACTCCCAAGGATTCGGCGCCTACGAGGAAGAGCGGGAAGGACCAGGAACGAGTCCCCACGTCCCGAGGGGCATTACATCCCACCTGAGCCAGAGCACCGGCTTGGTCTGCAAGCTAACCGGCTCCAGCTTGCCGCCTACGAAGTTCAGCACCAGGCCCTCGCACCCGTCGTCCTTCACGATCCTCAGCGTCTCAATTCGCCGGAGCCTGCCCAGCTGCACCATCTCCTGGCCTCCTGCGAACAGGCTGATGTACGCATCGCCCGCCAATGGATCCAGGGAGAACAGGACCTCACGATCACCCCGGTGCAGCCGGAACGAATGGAGCCCAGCAGGCCACCCAAGATCGGGGTACTCCGGAGTCGGCTCGTCCTCAAAGAGCCAGATCAGTTCCGCTAGTTCCGGTATCTCCACAGCGGGCACGTTATCTGGCGCCGCGCCAGTTCGTCTCTCCTGAAAGCCAGTCGCGCCCGCTGCGTGCCCGATCCGACGGCAAAACGGGGCGACTCGCGGTCACTCCGGCGTAGGTTGGCACAGCCCGGATCTGGGGCCACGCAGGTAGGGCTGCACCTCCCACGATCTTGAAAGCAGCCGGTCAGGCAACTGACCCGGGGGTTCGAATCCCTCCCGCTCCGCTCATGAAACAGCTGGTCAAGCCCATGATCACCGGCGATCGCTGCGAGGCGTACGACGTCGGTGACGGCGCACACCTGCGCGACTCAAGTCAGACCTGGGTTCTGCCCGGAACGAACCACACGCTCCCATAGCCGGGGACGGGGTTACCTTCGGGTGAAGCCAGCACGGGGAGTCCGCTATGCCGCTCACCAGGTCGCGCTATGACGGGCATGCCGACTGGTACGACGCCTGGAACAGGCCGAACGCTGAGCGCAACGCAGCTGAGGTACTGGAGTTGCTGGGCCCCGGCGGTGGCCTGTGCCTCGACCTGGGCTGCGGCAGCGGGCTCTATTTCGGCGTTCTGGCTGCCAGCGGGCGGACTGTCGTGGGCGTGGATCGTTCAGCTGACCAGTTGCGCATCGCCCGGGGCCGCTCCGGCCAGATCGTGCAAGCAGACGCAGCCGCCCTGCCGTTCGCCGACTGCACCTTCCCGGCGGTGGCCGCGATGTGGGTCTCGACCGATGTCGATGACTTCACGGCCGTACTGGCGGAAGCAGCCCGGGTCCTGACCCCGGGCGGGCTGATGGCCTTTTACGGAGCCCATCCCTGCTTCAACGGGCCCCACACGCAATGGCTGGACGACGGCGGGATTGTTGCCCACCCCACCTACCGCCTAGCC
>JAIRTY010000501.1 GCA_031254715.1 Nocardiopsaceae bacterium
GTCCCCTCGGGCCGATGGCCCCCGACGGCGCCTCCGTGGGCCCGGGCTGTCCCGGCGCCGGAATGGCGTGCCCGGTGCCGGTGTCCGCCCGGTCCAGCGCGGTCTTCACCCGCTCCCGCAGCTCGCGGGCAACCTGGATGTGCCGCATCGGTACCGTCCGGGCGACCACCCGCATGACGACACTGTCGCTGTACACCGACTCGACCCCCCAGACCTCCGGTTCCTCCAGGATCACGTCACGCCAGCGGGGCTGGGCCCACATCCCGGCCGCCGCCTCTTTCATGAGCGCGCGGGCCTGCCCGAGGTCTTCGGTGTACGGGAGCGGGAAGTCGACCACCGCCCGCGACCAGCCCTGCGACTGGTTGCCGATCCGGCTGATGGTGCCGTTCCGGACGTGCCAGACCACCCCGTTCACGTCCCGGAGCCGGGTGACCCGCAGGCTGACCGCCTCGACGGTGCCGGAAGCTTCGCCGGCGTCGATGAAGTCGCCGACCCCGTACTGGTCCTCGAGCAGCATGAAGACCCCGGAGATGAAGTCGCGTACCAGGCTCTGCGCGCCGAACCCGATCGCGATGCCCAGCACGCCCGCGCTGGCCAGCACCGGTGCCAGGTTGACGCCCAGGTCCCCGGCAATGGTGATGCCGGCGATGCCGAAGATGACCACGGAGGCGGCATTGCGCAGGATCGATGCCAGCGCTTGCGCCCGCTGCTGGCGCCGTGCGCCGAGTGCCATCAGGGTCACATCCCCCCGCACCGCGCCGCCGCGGGCCGCTGCCGCGTGCCGTCCGAGCCTGCTGATCAGCCGGTGCACGATCGCGCGCGCGATCAGCGCCAGCAGGAGCACGAACCCGATCCGCACCACGCCAGCCAGGAAGTCATTGGCCAGCCCGGCCGCATGGGCGTTGTGCGTGATGTCCCACGTCAGCCGGCAGGCGATGCCCGGGTGGCCAGAAAAGCAGGCGCGGGCGAGCGGGCTAGGGGGCGGGCCTACCGGAACTCGGAGCATGCTCAGTGCGCTGGGTGGCAGAGCGGACACGGGTGATCCTTTCGGCGTGGGCCCAGCGGGGTGAACGGCCGCGGCCCGCGGTCGCGGAGCGAGGCCTGTGTCGAGCATGCCGGATGCCGGCCCCCGAGCGAAAAGGGTTGCCGAGATGAGCCGAATGGCTACGCTTTGCCACATGCCAACGTCAGGAGCTTAGCCAAGAAATGTCAAATTATGATTCTCATACAGCAATCCACAAGTTAGATTGATGAGTACGCGGCCGGTCTGATCGAGGGCATAGCCCAGAGGGAGGGACCGGATGAGGGGAGCCCAGCAGCTGGCAGGTTCACAGCCGGGGAGCGGGCAAGAATCGACGGCTCCGAAATCCTGCGAGGCCCCGCGGGCCCCGCGCGGGAAGGGCCCACCGGATGGGAAGGCCCGGCAGGAACCCGGGCCGCACCGTGATGACGGTACCCGCCAGGAGACAGGCTCCCGCCAGGAGACAGGCTCCCGCCAGGAGGTCGTGGTCGCCCGGGCCATCCGGGCCCGCGGCCTGGTCGCGGGGTACCCGCCGGCCAGGGTCGCGGCAGACATTTACGAAGAGTGCGCGAGCGAGTTCGGCACCACCTGGGTCCGCGCCTACCGGCTGGCCCACGGGATCGCTCTTGCCGATGTGGTTGCCCAGGTCAAGGCCTGGTACGAGAGCGAAGGACGGCCGGAGCCCAAGTTCAGCGAAACCCTGCTCTCGGCCTACGAAAGCGGGATGAAGCGCCCCGGCCCGGAATACCTGCACTTCCTGTGCGCCGTCTACCGGGCAGATCCGGCAGACCTGGGCTTAATAGGCGACTGCCTGTGCGGCCAGAGCCACCGGCAGCCGGCGGGCGCGGGCTGGCCCGCCGCCCGGGCGGCGGCCGACCCGGTACCGATCGGCCCGGCGGCCCCCGGCCAGCCGCCGTCCGCAGGAGGGCCGGCGCCTGCCGGGATGCCGGCAACCGCGGCCGGACTAGGGCCGGGTGCCACGGCGCCGGTGCCGCCGGCCCAGCCCGGCTGGCCCGCCGATCCGGCGGAGAACCTGCTGGAAGACGACGACGACCTGCTCCGCCGCACCCTGCTGCGCTTGATCGCCCATCCGGGCTCCCCGGTGACCGGCACGTTCTTTGGTGCGACGGACCGGATCCGGCGGCGCATGGACGACGCGCTGCTGAGCGGCACGGTGTCGGCGACCATGCTCGACCAGTGGGAGGAGACCGTCTGCGGCTACGGCCGCCAGTACGGCACCGTGCCGCCGGTGCGGTTGCTGTGCGACGTGCTGCTGGATTTCGGTGACGTGCGGAGGATGTGCGAGCGCCGGCAGTCGCTGGAATTCAGCGAGCGGCTGTACCGGCTCGCGGCGCAGCTGGCGGGCCTGGCCGGGATGATCATGATAGATGCCGGCGACCAGCGGCTGGCCAGGTCGTTCTTCCGGACCGCCCGCACCGCGGCCGACGAGACCGGCGACCGTCACCTGCGCGGCTGGGTCACGGTGCGGCAGGCGCTGGTGCCGCTGTACTACGGCGACCCGGCCGAGGCCATGGCGCTCGCCCAGGCCAGCGCGGACCTGGCGGGAACCGGGAGCTGCGTGGCCGGCGTGATGGCGCGGACCGTGCGGGCCCGGGCGCTGTCCCGGCTGGCCGCCCGCCGCAGCGACGCGCCCCCGGGCCGGACCGCCTACCGGGCGATGTCACTGCTCGGTCAGGCGCACGACATGCTCGGCCAGCTGACGCCCGCCGACCGTGGCGACACCGCGCTCGGGTACACCGAGCGGCAGTTCCTGTTCCACGAGGGCGACGCCATGATCATGCTCCGCAAGCACAGCGTGGCGGAGAAGGCACTGGCCCGGGCGCTCAACCTGTACTCACCGGCGGAGGTGCTCGACCGATCGCTGGTGGCGCTGGGGCTGGCGCACTGCCGGCTGCAGGCGGACGAGCCGGAAGAGGCGCTCCGGCTCAGCCGGGACATGCTGCTGGGGCTGCCGCGCGAGCACCGGGCGGAGATCGTGGTGCGTGAGGCCAGGTCGCTGTGCCAGACGGTGGCCGGGCAACACGGTGACTTCCCGGCGGTCCGCGAGTACGAGGAGGCCCTCCGGACCGCCTAGGGTGAGTCCCGGCCAGGCCGTGGCCTGCTAGGGCTCGCCCGCCAGTTCCAGTTAGGCTGTGCTTGGCATATACCGGGAGGCGCAGGCGGGAGACGGGCGTGCGAAGAGTATTGCTGCTCAACGCGTCGTATGAACCTCTGACCACGGTCGGCCTGCACCGCGCGGTGTGCCTCGTGATCGGGGATAAGGCGGAGGTCGTACACGACGACCTCGGTGGCAGCGTGCTCCGGTCCACCTCGCTGGTGCTGGTGGCCCCCTCGGTGATCAGGCTCCGGCGCTACATCCGGGTGCCTCACCGCAACCGGATCCCGCTCACCCGCAGCGCGCTCATGCGGCGGGACAACTACCTGTGCGCCTACTGCGCGCACAAGGCTGAGACCATCGACCACGTGATTCCGCGCAGCCGCGGCGGCTCCCACGCCTGGGAGAACTGCGTGGCCTCCTGCATGCGCTGCAATCACCGCAAGGCGGACCGGCTGGTCGAGGAACTGGGCTGGACGCTGCGCTGCGTGCCAGCGGTGCCGCGGGGCGCGCACTGGCGGCTGATAGGCGCGGTATACGACGGGGACCCGCAATGGGCGGCCTACCTCCCGCAGCCGACCGCAGCCTGACCGGCCCCGACTGGGCCGGTTTTTTCGTCTTGCCGGCCCGTAGCCGCGACCAGCGACCCTTCGCCGAGATCCAGGAGCATGTGCATGGACCGTGACATCTTCACCGCCGACCACGACGCCTTCCGCGAGACGGTGCGCACGTTCATCGCCCGCGAGATCACGCCGTACCACGAGCAGTGGGAGCGCGACGGCGTGGTGTCGCGGGACGCCTGGCTGGCGGCGGGCCGGGCCGGGCTGCTGGGGATCGAGGTCGAGGAGAAATACGGCGGCGGCGGGACCGACGACTACCGCTACTACCTGATCCTGGACGAGGAACTGGTCCGGGCCGGCGCCAGCGGACCCGGGTTCGCCGTCCACAACGACATCAACGGGCCCTACCTGCTCCGGCTGTGCACCCCCGAGCAGCGGGAGCGCTGGCTGCCCGGGTACTGCTCGGGCGAGCTGATCACGGCGATCGCCATGACCGAGCCCGAGGCCGGGAGCGACCTGCAGGGCATGCGCGCGACCGCGCTCCGCGACGGTGACAGCTACGTGCTGAACGGGACCAAGACATTTATTTCGAACGGGCAACTTGCCGACCTGGTGATCGTCGCCGCGCGGACCGATCCCGGGGCCGGGCACCAGGGCATCAGCCTGCTGGCGGTGGAGCGCGGCATGCCGGGCTTCGAGCGCGGCAGGAACCTCGACAAGGTCGGCATGCATGCGCAGGACACCTCGGAGCTGTTCTTCCGTGATGTCCGGGTGCCGGCGGCCAACCTGCTCGGCGAGGAGGGCGGGGGGTTCATCGCGCTGATGCAGAACCTCCCCCGCGAGCGGCTGTCGATCGGGGCCACCGCCCTGGCCGGGGCGGAGCAGGTCCACCAGGACACGCTCGCCTATTGCAAGCAGCGGCAGGCGTTCGGACGGCCGATCGGCAGCTTCCAGCACAGTAGGTTCGTGCTCGCCGAGATGGCCACCGAACTGGCGGTGGCGCGGGCGTTCACCGACCGGGCGGTCCGTGAGCATGTGGCCGGGCGGCTGACGGCCGCCGAGGCGGCCATGGTCAAATGGTGGGACACCGAGCTGTGCAACCGGGTCGTGGACCGGTGCGTCCAGCTCCACGGCGGCTACGGATACATGCGCGAGTACCCGGTGGCACGGGCGTTCGCCGACAGCCGGGTGCAGTCGATCTTCGGCGGCACCACCGAGATCATGAAAGAGATCATCGGTCGCGATCTCGGCGTGTAGGGGGGCGGCCGTGCGCGTCCGCGGGCTGGGGGTGGCCCCGCGCGTCCGCGGGCTGGGAGGGGTGGCCCTGCGCGTCCGCGGGCTGGGAGGGGTGGCCCCGCGCGTCCGCGGGCTGGGAGGGGTGGCCCCGCGCGCCCGCGGGCTGGCAGGCGCAGTCGGTGGTGGCCTTCGTAGGGCCCGAGGCGCCTGCCGTAGCTGGGCGGGCGCCATTACGCTACGCCCGCGGCTCCCCCGGGGCCACCCCCTGGCACAGGGCTCCGTGGGGAGATCACGACCGGGGTGCCATCCGGGCCGGGAAGGATCCTGATGCCAGGGCCGAAGTGCGGCTTGAGCACCGGCTCGGTCAGGGCCTCGGCTGGCTTGCCGTCCGCGGCCGCCCGGGCGCCGGTACGTTACGCCGGCGGCTCCCCTGGGGCCATCCCTGGCACAGGGCGCCGGCGGGAGATCACTACTGGCGTACCGCCCGGGCCTGGCAGGACGCTGATTCCGGTGCCGAAGTGGGGCTTGAGGACGGGCTCGGTGAGGACGTCGGCTGGCTTGCCGGCGGCGGCGGGGCGGCCGCGGGACAGCAGCAGCAGGCGGTCGGCGAACTGGCCGGCCAGGGTCAGGTCGTGGACCACCGAGACGATCGTCAGCGACTGCTCCCGGCGGGCCGCGTCGATGAGCTCCAGAGCCTCCACCCGCTGGCCCAGGTCCAGCGCGCTGGTCGGCTCGTCCAGCAGCAGCACCGGCGCCTGCTGCGCCAGCGCCCGGGCCAGCACCGCCCGCTGCAGCTCGCCGCCGGACAGGGTGGCCAGCGTCCGCCCCGCCAGGTCCGCCAGGCTCAGCCGGTCCAGCACCTCGTCGCAGGCCTGGTGGTCGGCGGCGCTCTCGGTGCGCAGGTACCCGATATGCGGGGTCCGTCCCAGCAGCGTGTACTCGCCGACCGTCATCTCGGGCGGCAGCACCGGCGACTGCGGCACGTACGCGATCAGCCGGGCGAGCCGCCGCCGTGTCATGCCGGTGACCGGCTCCCCGGCCACCCGGATATCACCCTCATGCGGAAGCAGCCTGGCCACCGAGCGGACCAGGGTGGACTTGCCGGCACCGTTCGGGCCGATGATCGCCAGCCATTCCCCGGCCGGCACCAGCGTGGTGACCCCGGCCAGCGCGGTTGCCGCGCCGTACCGGACCGTCACCCCCGTCAGCGCGATCACGACAGGTCCTGCCGGGCGCGCCGGGAACGGAGCACGAACAGGAAGAACGGCCCCCCGATCACGGCGGTGATCACCCCGATCGGCACCTCCGCCGGGGCCTGCGCGGTGCGGGCCGCGAT
>JAIRTY010000506.1 GCA_031254715.1 Nocardiopsaceae bacterium
GTGCTGCCGATGCTCACGCTGATCGCCCCGGAAGCTGCCGCCAGTGCGCTGCGCTGGCGGCAGAAGACATTGCCCGCGGCTCAGCAGCGCGCTGCGGCGCTGGGGTTCGCCGGGGCAGCGTTTCCCTGGCGAACGATCAGCGGGCAAGGGGCCTCCGGCTACTGGCCCGCCAGCATCGCCGCGTTCCACGTGAACGCCGCCATCGCCGATGCGTGCTCGCGCTACGCAGCCGCGACGGCTGATACCGACTTCGAGCGCGAAACGGGCTTCGAGTTGCTGGCGCAGATCGCGCGGCTATGGCGGTCGCTGGGCCACCACGGCGGTGACGGCCGGTTTCACATCGACGGTGTTACCGGTCCGGACGAATACAGCGCGATCGCGGACGACAACGTCTACACGAACCTGATGGCGCAGCGGAACCTGCTGGACGCAGCGCGCGCAGCCGAGCGGTACCCGGACCGCGCGCGGGAGCTCGCCGTCGCTTCGGATGAGGCAGCGGCTTGGCGGGCCGCCGCCACCGCGATGTTCATTCCGTACGACGACGCGCTCGGCGTGCACCCTCAGGCGGCCGGATTCACCGGGCACCAGGTCTGGGATTTTGCCGCCACGCCTTGCGACCACTATCCACTGATGCTGCACTACCCGTACTTTGACCTGTACCGCAAGCAGGTCGTCAAGCAGGCCGACCTGGTCCTCGCGATGCAGGCCTGCTCCGACGCGTTCACCGCCGAGCAGAAAGCGCGGAACTTCGACTACTACGAAGCACTCACAGTCCGCGACTCGTCGCTGTCAGCCAGCACGCAGGCTGTCATTGCCGCCGAAGTAGGGGAGCTGGACCTGGCGTTCGACTACCTCGGCGAGGCGGCGCTGATGGACCTTGACGATCTAGAGCACAACACCAGGGACGGCTTGCACATCGCGTCACTGGCCGGAACCTACCGGGCACTGATCGGTGGCTTCGCCGGATTGCGCTACCAAACGGGCGAAGTGCGGTTCGCGCCCCGGCTGCCCGATGGCCTGGTCCGGCTGGCTTTCAGGATCCTGCTCGAGGGTCGCCCGCTCAGGGTGGAGATCCAGCACACGTCAGCCCGTTACCTGCTGGTGGAAGGGAAGCCGCTGGAGATCCGCCACCACGGCACCCCGGTCACGCTCAGGGCCGGCAAACAGTCAGTCCAGGCCATTCCCGCGATCACGCCGCGCCTGCGGGCCAGCCAGCCCGTCGGCCGAGAGCCGGTTCGCCGCCGAGGCGGTGCGGTGGCGCTACCACCGTCGGATACGTGGAATCTACCGGAATGATCCCGAAAAAAATGAAATCTCCTCATGAGCGGAGAACGAACGCGTCACGGAACGCGGGACTCAAGAAACCGTCATGTCCACGTGCGTTCAGGGGGGCACGCTCTTGAACGCCGGCGCACTCTGCGAGAGTGTGAATATATATAAATACTATGCCCTCAACAGGGGCGGGCGGGATTTCCAGGCCTCCGAAGCGGAGGTCCCCACCAGCAAGTGTTTCCCGCATGCTCTGACCTACGGCCGCTCGCCACTTTTTGGGTCCATCCGGATGAGCTGCGTTCTTGGCCACGTCCTGGGAATGAAGCAGGCGGCGCGGGGTCTCGGTGGAGTTGGCCGCTGCTGACGAGTTCACCGGTCTGCTCACCGAACAGATTCCCTCCGCCGCGCCCGGCATCGTGACCTCGATATGAGGGCTTCTGGCATCGAGCGGTCCAGGGGAAGGACCACATGCACGCAATCGGCGTAGACATCGGCGGGAGCGGGATCAAAGCCGCGCCGGTGGACCTGGCCTCGGGCAAGCTACTGGCCGAGCGGCAGAAACTCAGTACCCCGCAGCCGTCCACCCCCAAGGCGGTCGCCAGCGTGGTGGCCGAGCTCACCAGGTCGTTTAACTGGTCCGGCCCGGTGGGCGCCACCTTCCCTGGGGTCGTAGTCGACGGCACCACCCGCACCGCAGCCAACGTCGACCACGCCTGGATCGGGCTGGATGTGCGGGCGCTGCTGGCCGAGGCCACCCGGCTCGACGTGAGCGTGGTCAACGACGCCGACGCAGCGGGGATGGCCGAGATGGCGTTCGGGGCCGGGGAAGGCGTGACCGGCACCGTGCTCATGCTCACCTTCGGCACCGGTGTCGGCAGCGCTCTGTTTACCGACGGCACGCTGGTGCCGAACACCGAGTTCGGTCACATCCAGATCCACGGCACCGACGCGGAGAAGCGGGCGTCCGAGCACGCCAGGGAACGGCACGGTCTCAGCTGGCATAAGTGGGCAAACCGGATGG
The DNA here is from genome assembly GCA_031254715.1 of Nocardiopsaceae bacterium. Taxonomy (GTDB): domain Bacteria; phylum Actinomycetota; class Actinomycetes; order Streptosporangiales; family Streptosporangiaceae; genus JAIRTY01. The sequence goes on from JAIRTY010000506.1 coordinate 2,294, forward strand.
ACGAGTACCTAAAGCACATGGAGGCACTGCTGTCCCCCCAGCTGATCATCATCGGCGGCGGGGTGAGCAGGAAGTCGGACAAGTTCCTGCCGCGGCTGAACGGCATCCGGGCGCGCGTCGTGCCGGCGGCCATGCACAACGACGCGGGGATCGTCGGCGCGGCCATGCACGCCTGCCCGCAGTGGACCGGGTACAAGCGCACCCGCGGGAGCGAGACGTCAGTCCCGTGACCGGGAGGCCCTGTCGGCGAACAAACAAATAACGGGGGTACATGAAAATTACTGGAATGCACTGAGACCGAAAATTTACTAATGAGCCGGGAAACTAAATGCGCCCGGCCGGTTCGCGGGATTGCTGGTCATCCGGGGGTATGCCAACGCAGACGGAGTTTGCAGAGCGATTACGAACAGGCCATCGCCGCGGCGGTTGACGCTCCGATAACCATGGCCGTTGGCGGCTCGGCCATCTTCGATAACACGCCGCAGGTAAGGACGTGCGTGACGGCTTGTGCGGCGCCGCCGCGCGGACGGCCACTTCCCGCCTGACCGCAGCCAGAGGAGCGTGAACGACCCATGACCGAGCAAGCAGACCACGTGGCAACCGAGGATGTGGACCGGCGCAGCATCGACACGATTCGCACCCTTTCCATGGATGCGGTGCAGAAGGCGCAATCCGGACATCCCGGCACCCCGATGGCGCTGGCACCGGTTGCATACACCCTGTGGCAGCGGCACCTGCGGTTCGACCCGGCCGACCCGATCTGGCCGGACCGGGACCGGTTTGTCCTGTCCAACGGGCACGCCTCGATGCTGCTTTACTCACTGCTGCACCTGACCAGGGTGCAGGCGGTAAACCCGAAGTACGAGGCCATCGGCAAGCCCTCGGTGACGCTGGACGACATCCAGGCGTTCAGGCAGATCGGCAGCCACTGCCCGGGGCACCCGGAGTACCGGTGGACCTCGGGGGTGGAGACCACCACCGGGCCACTGGGCCAGGGGGTGGCCACGAGCGTAGGTATGGCGGCCGCTGGCCGCTGGCTGGCCGGACGCTATAACAAGCCAGGCTTCCCGATGTTCGGCTACGACATCTACGCGCTGATGGGCGATGGCGGCATGATGGAGGGAATCAGCAGCGAGGCGGCGTCGCTGGCCGGGCACCTGCGTCTTGACAACCTGTGCTGGATCTACGACAACAACCACATCACGATCGAAGGATCCACCTCGCTCACGTTCTCCGATGACGTGGCTACCCGCTTCCAGAGCTACGGGTGGAACGTCACCAGGGTGGGCGACGCCAACGACCTGGACCGGCTGTCCAAGGCCTTTGACACGTTCAAAGCGACGTCGGGGCGGCCCACGCTGATCATCGTGGACACCCACATCGGTTACGGCGCCCCGCACAAGGTCGACACCGCCGCGGCACACGGTAAACCGCTCGGCGAGGACGAGGTCCGGGCCGCGAAACGGTTTTACGGCTGGCCGGAGGAGGCCCAATTCCTGGTGCCAGACGGGGTGTACGAGCACTTCGAGGAGGGCATCGGCCGCCGCGGCGCGCAACTGCGGGCGGAATGGTTCGCACTGTTCGACCGCTACCGGCAGGCGCATCCAGAGCTGGCTGACGAGGTGTACCAGATGAGTCACCGCCAGCTCCCCAGCGGCTGGGACTCCGGCCTGCCCGCCTTCCCGCCCGACCCGAAGGGACTGCCCAGCCGGGAGTCTTCCGGCCAGGTACTCAACGTCCTGGCCCGTAACGTCCCCTGGCTGCTCGGCGGAGCCGCCGACCTGTACCCGTCAACCAAGACCCGGCTCACCTTCGAGGGCGCCGGGGACTTCGAGGCCGGCAGCTACACGGCGCGGAATTTCCACTTCGGCATCCGCGAGCACGCCATGTGCGCCATGACCAACGGCATGGCG
>JAIRTY010000536.1 GCA_031254715.1 Nocardiopsaceae bacterium
CGCGCCGGACCAGCGCGCGCTTGCCCGCCCTGGCCACGGCCTCGTCGCCGGCCGGCCCCGGGCGGCCTGGCCGCCCCCCGCTTCGGTCCTCGCTCACACCAGGATCTTCCCAGCCCGAACGCCTGCCCTGTGAGGCTTGTGTGACCAGAATCCCTATTAGGGGATTACTAGTCAGATTGAGCTATTTGCCGGAAATAGTCTGCACTGCGGCGAGTGTCCTGCCATCCTGCCCTGATGGGGCTGGGACGTGTCCGTGGATCTTGCTGGACACGGCCCGGGGGCGTGCCCCACGTCAGGTCTGGCGAGAGGCGCGGGGACCCAGTAGCCGGGCGCGGATCCGTCCTAGGGCAGGTTCTTGAGCTCCCCAGCCACGCATGCCAGGAAGTGGAAGATCCGGCGGAACGGGCGGCACAAGGCGCCGTCCCCGGCCGGGAAGGTAGCCAAGACCGCCGGCAAGGCGGCCCCGGCGGTCGCCGTGCTCGGGGCGCTGGCGACCGCGTCCCCGGTGCACAACCTGTGGTCCGGCGCGGACCCATCGGCCGGGCGGCGGGTGCCGCCGGCGGCCCATCTGGCCAGCCAGGCAGCGAGCACCCTGACCACGAGCGCGCGCCTGGCCCGCACCGGCCTCGACCAGCCCCGGCACGCCCAGCCCGCGGTGGCCGACCGCCCGGCCCGGGATAAGCAGGACTCCCAGCAGAGCCGCCCCGCCCGCCACCGCAGCCAGCCGGGCCGGTCGGGCCAGCCGGCCGGCGGCGGCACCCCGCATTGCTCGGGATCGGGGGCCGGCGGCCCGCTGCCCGCCAACTACGCGACGATCGTGAGCTTCCTCATGGCGCACGGCTACACCGGCAACGCCGCGGCGGGCATCGCCGGGAACATCTACCAGGAGTCCATGGGCAACCCCGAGTCCGTCGGCTCGGGCGGCGGCGGGCTGATCGGGTGGACCCCGCTTCCCGGCGGCCTGGTCACCGGGAACGAAGCTGCCGACCTGCAGGCCCAGCTGAAGGCAATCCTTGACTTCAACCAGCAGTGGTCGCAGTACCTGCCGGCGCTGAACGGCGCGGGCAGCCCCGCCGCCGCGGCCGACATCTACGTGACCGACTTCGAGCGCGCCGGGATCCCGGCCACCAGCAACCGGGAGGCCGCCGCCAGCGCGGTCGCCGCCGCCTGCGGGCTCTAGCCCGGTTCGCCATCAGCGGGCCCGGCCCCGGCGACGGAGACCAGCTTGAACCGGGCGCCCTGCGGGTCGGCGGCGGTCGCGAGCCGCCCGTACGGGGTGTCCTCGGCGTCCCGCACCACGGTGCCGCCCAGGCTGATCGCCCGGGCCAGCGCGGCATCGGTGTTGTCCACGCCGAAGTACACCGACCAGTGGGACGGTACTCCCTCCGGCAGGAAGCCCGAGGCGTCCATGACCCCGGCCAGCCATTCCTCGCCGTGCCTGAGCGTGCTGTAGCGGAACTCAGGGGTGTCGCTGAGGACATAGGTGTCCCAGCCGAACACGTCCCGGTAGAAGGCCAGGGCGTCCTGGTAGCCGCGGGTATGCAGCTCGAACCAGCTGGGAGCGCCGGCCTCGCCGTAGCGGCCGAAGCCCTGGCGCTGGCCTGGCTGCCAGACGCCGACCGCCGCGCCGGCGGCATCGGTGAGATACCCCATGACGCCGAGGCCGCCGACGGGCGTGGCCGGGACGCTGACCGTGCCGCCGCTGGCCGCTGCCGCCATCAGCGTCTTCCCGGCGTCGCCCGAGGCCAGGTATACCGACCAGGTGTCCGGCCTGCCCGGGCCGGCCTGGCTCGCTGCGCACCCAGCGACCAGGGCGCCGCCGGACCGGAAGCTGACGTGGCCGCCGGCCCCGCCCGGCGCTTCTTCCGCGGTCCAGCCGAAGAGCTCGGTGTAGAACCCGCGGCTGCGCGCGGCATCGGAGGTCGTCAGGTCTGCCCAGCACGGCGCACCGACTGGCGGGTTCTCGCGGATCGGCATGGTGCTCCCCCTTCGTGATCCCGGCCGAGCGTCACCGCGCGGCGACGGGCGGTCCCGGGCAGGCGGTGAGATTCCCCGCCGGTGATTCACTACCCGGTAGCGGTGCCCTCAGGTGCCGTGCGGACGGGGCTGTTGCCAGCGCGGCGCAGCCAGGCGGTTGCCTGGTTGCGGTCAGGGTCAGCCCGTAGACCGCCTTGAGCTAGACCCGGACCACTAGGCTGCGGCTATGAACGAGGCGCACCTGGCCCTGTGCGCCAGCCCGGAATGGGCCCGGCTGGTGGAGGAGGAACTGCTGCCGTGGGTGCTCGAGGATCACGACCTCGGCGACGACGTGCTGGAGGTGGGCCCGGGACCCGGGCTGACCACCGACATCCTGCGGCGGCGGGCCGCCCGGGTGACCGCGGCTGAGCTTGACACCGTCCTCGCCGGCAAGCTGGCGGCGCGGCTGGCAGGCAGCAACGTCGGGGTGCTGGTCGCGGACGTGACCCGGCTGCCGTTCCCCGCCGGGCACTTCTCCGGGGCCGCCTGCCTGACCATGCTGCATCACATCCCGTCCCCCGCCCTGCAGGACCGTGCCCTCGCCGAGCTGCGGCGGGTGCTGCGCCCGGGCGGGGTGCTGGCGGGCACGGACGGCCTGGACACGCGCGCCCGCCGCAGCCTGCACGAGGGCGACATCTTCGTCCCGGTCGGCGCCGGCACCCTGGCCGGCCGCATCCGTGCGGCCGGATTCGCCAGCGCCCGGGTGGACGTGACCGGGGACCGGCTGCGCTTCGCCGGCGTGGCCTAACGGGTATCCCGCGGGCGGGGTGCCCGCGGGCGG